>NZ_JBHZGO010000046.1:0-18326 GCF_042747725.1 Coleofasciculus sp. H7-2 | reverse complement strand
CGAACTAGTCAACAAAGTTAATCAAGTAATGGTGAGGAGACTGCGGGAAACCGGGAGCGGTGAATCAGAAAAAAAAAAGACACAATAAGAAATCAAGTCGCCGAAAAATCGAGGAAAATTAATCCTAATAGATGCCACCTGCGCCCCAGCCGATATTAGCTATCCGACCGACTTAAAACTCTTAAACAAAGTCAGAAAACACACAAAAAAAATCATAGATTCCCTCTATGGATCTGTGAAAGTGAAAGTCACGAAAAAACCCAGAACCTATCGCCTCCTGGCTCGAAAAGACTACTTAAAAGTCGCCAAACAAAGACGACCGTCTCGAAGCCAAAAAAGAAAAGCGATTAAAAAACAACTCCAGTATATCAAAAGAAACCTGTCTCACATTGAACAGCTAGTCGAGTCAGGGGCTTCCCTAGAAAGTCTCAGTAAAAGGCAATATAAGATGTTGCTAGTCGTCGCCGAAGTCTATCGCCAACAGCTCTGGTTAGCAGCCAATAACTTTCAAAGTATTGAATACCGAATTGTCAGTTTAAGCCAACCCCATATCCATCCCCTTGTCAGAGGTAAAGCGGGAACTCCCGTAGAGTTTGGCACCAAATTATCAGCGAGTTGCTGGGATGGATACGTATTTTTAGACCGGATTAGTTGGGATAACTTTAACGAATCGGGAGACTTCAAAGCACAAATAGAAGCCTATTAAGTAGCTAGGTGCAATTAAATATAAAACGTTCTAGGGCATATTCGCCTGCTTCGCCACGAGCTTTCATCCCATCCATGACAGCAATTGCTAAATCGTACTCATTATCAAACATCTGTCCTGCCATCTCATGACTTTTGAGTTGATGCCACTGGGATTCAATCGGATTCATTTCCGAACAATAGGGAGGCAAAAAGAAAATGAATAATCCTTGCTCCTGCCACCGTGACCACTGTTGACGCACCAACACGCTGGTATGGAGAGAGCCATTATCCTGCACAACCACAGTGAGACGACCGGTTTGTGCCAAAGTTTGTGCGGCTTTGGTTGCCATCCAATCCATCACCTTAATGTAGCTCTCGCCCTTGAATCCGCCTTGAGCTAAGGCATACTCGAACCGTTCTCCCGGTTGCCACAGACCCAAAATGAAGAGTCCGGTTGCCATAGCGATTTGGGGTTTGTTCCAGCCGTTTCTGCACTCCGATTCGACTATAGCTATAGCTCACTGGACTCCAGAGGCAAAACCCTGCTTCCGAAGAGATACTTGAGTTCAATATGCCCCTCCTGCGCGGCTAGCTCTAAGGTGTCTAAATCCGCCTGCTTGCGTGCTTTTTGCAGCGGGTCTTGTTTCCGCCGATGGCTATGGCGAGTGCGTTTCCAGCGGTAGGTTTTTTTTGAGCAGTCGGCGGAGACGGTCACTACTCAAATCCACTAACCGCTCTTGTTTGAGCTTCTTAGCTAATTGCAGACTGTTGTAGGTTCGGGGTTCATGCTCTAAACACTCCGTCAGATAGTCCAAGTCTGAGGCTTGCCACTTTGGTTTTGCTCCCCGTCCTGGGGCTTCCCACAGTCCGCCTAAGCCTCGTTCTTCCCAGCGTCGCAGCGTCGCTCTGACCGTATGAGGATGGCACTCGAACATTTCCGCCATCGCTGGTACGTTCCATCCCTGCGCGTTCAGACGCAGCATATGGGCGCGGTCACGGGTGCGCTGGGGTAGGCTTTGAGCCAGTCGCAGTTCTGTTAAGGTACGGTCTTCTTCAGAGGTCAAAAAAATGCGTAAAGGGGCAGGCATGATTGACGAATTTCGCTGACGCTCTATCTTACAATTAATTCCACCCACCTACTTATAGCTACACCGGATATTATCCAGAATCCGTTCATGTCGAGCGCATTTATCGCACTCTCTTAGAACCGAGCTTGGTGTAAAGAAAGAGGAATTAGAATCAGTGGGTCGCCCTTAGGAAGACCTCCAGTCCATGAGAGTCGAGAACAAAAGAAGCCGGCTCTAGAAGATGAGAGCATTCGGAATTCTATTGAGGGAAAGTTCGGACAAGCCAAACGAAGATTTAGTCTCAATCGAGTCATGGCTAAACTTTCTCATACTTCTCAAACAGCCATTGCTATTACTTTTTTAGTCATCAATCTTTCTACCTGGCTCAGACGGGTTTTTTATGTGTTTCTCTGCCGATTTCTGAAAACAACACCTGTTTCCGGCTTATTCATTATCAAAAGCTATCGCTCACCTCATGAGAGAAAACAGAAACTTATACTTTCGTGGGCTTGAATAACTAATCCATCCTTCTCCTGGTTTTCCATTACTTATTCAGCAAGCCCTACATATAGCGTTTTTTCGGGTTCAATCCCCCTGTGGTTGCCCTTACTATGTGGTGATGTGCGGCGAGTCCTGACGAAGTCGGGGATCTGAAGGGTGAACATCTCAAAGGTGCATTCAATCCGAAAACCGCGATCAACTGCAACCGACCGACAGCGAATATCCATAAAAAAAAGGAGAGCCACTTGGGCGACTCTCCCGATCATCAGGGTGCATCTACTAAACAAAATATATCATTTGGGGATGAGGGGTGTCACCCCTGATGCATGTTGTTTTCGTGAAGTTTCCTCGGTTTTATGTGAAGTGAAGACGAAGATAATTCCCAATCATATTGCAGGCAACGGGTTGTGAGGCAAATGTAGCGGATGCGTATTTCTGCTACGCGATCGCCCCCCATCTGCTACATTTTCTGCCGTCACCCGTTGCCTGGGCTTCAGCCTTGCGGAGTCGGCGCTTGACTACTCCGCAAGGCTGTATGTTTTTGCTTGTCTAACTAACTGTTCAACTTCTGAGCCATCATTTGGTTAGTGAGTTTCGGATCAGCTTGACCTCCTGTTTGCTTCATCACCTGCCCAACAAAGAAACCCAGCAGCTTGGTTTTACCGCTGCGATACTGTTCCAGCTCTTTGGGATTTGCCGCTAGAACTTCATTGATGATTTTTTCCAGCTCACCCTTGTCGGAGATTTGCTTGACTCCTTTGCTCTCCACCAGTTCTTTTGCAGAACCCCCTTTAGACAGCAACTCTGGCAGAATCTCCTTAGCGATTTTGCCGCTGATAGTGCCATCTTCAATTAAGGAAATGAGTTCCGCGAGAATTTGGGGTTTGAGGGCAATTTCAGCGATATTCAGTTTAGCGGTGTTGAGATAGGCAGAAATATCACCCATCACCCAGTTAGCCGCTTGCTTGGGATTCGCCTTGGCAGCGATCGCCGCTTCAAAATACTCCGACACCGATTTATCGTCGGTTAGCACGCGAGCATCGTAGGCAGACAAACCCAATTCGCTTTCGTAGCGATGACGTTTCTGCGCTGGCAGTTCCGGCAGTTCCGACTTCCACTTAGACAATTGCTCGGCGGGAACTTGCATGGGAGTCAGGTCGGGTTCTGGGAAGTAGCGGTAATCGCTAGAGCCTTCCTTCGTCCGCATACTAACTGTGCGTTGGCTGCCTTCCTCCCAAAGCCTAGTTTCTTGAATAATCCGCTCACCAGATTCAATGGCTTCAATTTGCCGGTCGATTTCGTAATCAATCGCCCGTTGGATGGCGTTGAAGGAGTTCATATTTTTGATTTCGACCTTCGTGCCAAACTCCTTCTGACCAACCGGACGCACGGAGATATTCACGTCGCAGCGCAGCGAACCTTCTTGCATATTGCCGTCACTGACGCCCAGATAGCGGACAATCCGGCGCACTTCTTGGGCATATTCAGCAGCTTCAACCCCCGAACGGATATCAGGTTCGGAGACAATTTCAATCAAGGGAATGCCGGTGCGGTTGTAGTCTACTAAAGAATAGGTAGAACCGGAGAGTCTTTCACTACCCGCATGAACCAATTTCCCAGCATCTTCTTCCATGTGCAGGCGAGTGATGCCAATCTTTTTGCGGATGGGGTTGCCATCGGCGTCAGTTAGCTCAATCTCCAGCGAACCGTGTTCGGCAATGGGCAAATCGTATTGAGAAATTTGATAATTTTTGGGCAGATCGGGATAAAAATATTGCTTACGATCAAATTTGCTATCAGGAGCGATCGCGCAGTTGAGAGCCAAACCGGCTTTAACCGCGTACTCCAGCACCTTTTGATTCAGCACCGGCAATACTCCAGGCATTCCCATACACACTGGACAGACATTCTGGTTGGGAGTCGCACCAAATTCGGTGGAGCAATTACAGAAAATTTTTGTTTCGGTACTGAGTTGACAGTGAGTTTCCAGACCGATAATGGCTTCGTACTGAGTTTTAACCGGAGCAGCAGTGGTCATGAGCTTACAGATTGCAGATAATTGCAACACTTCGGCTCTATTTTAGCTTTGTCTTACCATGCGTAGCTCTCGATTAATCAAAAACGACTTCTGGATTCATTTCGGCTGGGGATTTCCAATCGATTCCGTACTCTGCTTTTAAAATACGTTTCTTCTCAGCCCAGAATCGCTCGGCAAAGGCTGCGTCTCTTGGCGCGTTAGCCAGGTTTTCGTCGGCTTTTCGACCGGCGGCTGCAATCAGTTCTTGATATTTCGGAGCAAATTCTTTTAAATCATGCTTGATTTCCCCTGGATTCTTCACCAGGTTCAGCCTTATTTGAACTTCCCGAACTAGCTTCGGAAACACAAAGGCAACATAGCGATCGCTATACTTCTCACCTTGACTGACATCACTTGGCATTTTTTGGAGTCCTAGCTCTCTCGCCCCGACTCCTAATAAGGTTAGGCTTAATAAAATTCCTATAATAACTTTTGAGGATTTCATCAACCAACTCTCCTAAATTAGGTGATGTCTAACATCTTAGCATCAGAATTAAAGATGTCTATCAGCTCATTTTAATCTGAATAAAGTAGATGATGCACTAGGAGCGATCGCGCGGTTACAGTTCGGTTTAAATATCGCGGTCAGAGATTAAAAATTGCGAACAGTGGAATAATGGGCACTATAGGTATTGCTCTCTACGAATTCAGCTTCCGTTAGATAGTCAACAAGCTGGTTTTCCTCTTAAAATGAGTTTATACAAGCTAAATAATTCAGTGTTATAAATTGTGAAATTACTCTTTATTTAATTATTAGTACTTAGATTTTTAGTAATATAAAATCAGTAGTTTTCCAAAATCCTTATGATTAGCATCCTGTGTTCTGTTTACCTAAGTTTAGCAGGCGGCAGAATAATGAACTTCTGTCAAGGAACCACAGAGAACACAAAGGAAGAGAAATAGATGAATTCACGAATGAACTAGGATTGCTATAGCAATCCTAAATGATTTGCACTCTCCCTGTAGAGACGCGATTAATCGCGTCTCTACACTAAGGCGAATACTCACGCACAACTTAAATAGGATTGCTATATTTACAAAGGAACTAAATATTTTGACTATTGAGGCTAGAGAAGCGCGATCGCTTAACTTATCTCTTTTTACATACAGCTTTTCGCTTCTTGATATGCTAAAAAAAAACCAGCCACTCGCGGCGACTGGTCAAGCTTGCTGTGTTGGGAGGAGGAAAACCTGATGCCAAGACGGGAAACGCTATACAAATCATCCCGTAGATAGCGAAGCTGCGTCTCGATACACTTAGTCGTCCTTGTAAAGGAATGTAACACATTTTTCTCAAAGGCTGCAACATTTGTTTACAAACGGTTGGCGTGTGCCAACTTGTGCATCTACGAAAGAGGCGCTGTCTTAGGTAGGTCTTTTGCCCTTAAATGCCGAACAAGATAATGTAGGTTCCCCAAGCCGCAGCTAAACAGGCAACAATCGTTGACCAGATAGGGTGCCGACTGAGACTGGTAATGCCGCCTTGGGTTCGTAGGGTTTCTAAGTCGATCCAGGGAGTCGCGCCTCGACGAAACCATCCGGTTGCGGTGACTTGCCGATTTACGAAGTCGCAGGGACGAGTTGACCAGGGCAAGAGATTACCAATGGAACCAAGCGGGGAGCAATAATGTAACTTAACCAAGCCGGTGTCGGTTTGCAGGATTAAATCCTGTCCCAGCCAGTTGCTAATCCCTTGACGTCCCAAGAGTTTTCCTTGCAGACGCACCGGCTGACTATCGACAGGTAAAGCATCGATCCGAGTGGATAAATCTGATAGATTGGGGTTCGTTTGCAGAGTGGAAGATTTGATATCTGGAAAGAAAGTATTGATTCGCAAAAAGGTGCCAATGCTAAAACCTATCGGCAGGCAACCGACGAGAATTGTCCAGTAATCGTCGAGTATCCAAGCAAGTTGCTGGATTCCCAGCCAACTGCCAATCCACCCCAACAGCCAGAACAGGCACCCCAAGGCTAAACCGAACAAAATGCCAAAGAAGGGGGCACCTTGTAACAAAAGTTTTGACTTTTTAGTTTTGAGCGAAGATGCTCGAATCCGCAGTTCGGACATTTGAGTGAAGTCAAGTTCTGTCTCTAGCTTCCAGTGACGGGCGTAGAGGCATAACAAGTACAGGCGATCGCCCATTAAAGGATGGCTATTGTTGATGACCATCCACTGGCGATGAGGGTTGAGGTAGTCCCATTGCAACACAGATTCCCAAGGCGTATGGGAGGGAATGCTACCTAAGCTGATGGCTTGCCGATATCCCACTGGCGAAAGCATTTCAAAGCCTTCCAAAAGCCAGCGGGTAGACTGGTGTTTTTGGACATCAGCAATGCCAGTGGTAATTTTCAATAAAGCGCGGGTGAAGGCATTTGGGTTGCCAGTAATGTCTGCCGCTATGCGATCGCTGTAGATAATTCGCAGCCGCGACAGCCACAAACCCACAAAGCAAACCAGCCAAAATAAGCCGTAACTCAAAGCCGAAACAACCGCCGCCGGAACCTTTAGCAGGGGGCTTGCTAAGCGGTCTCCCCACCGCGCTACTTGCCGGTACAAGATGTAAGGAATCTGGGCGACTAGCATGACGAGGGACATCACTGCCAAATTCAATCCCAAAGGCAAACAAGCGAGGGCAATCCACCAGCAAGTCCAAGCCCAGTCTGAGTTCCTCAACAGGCTGAAAAAGCCTCCAATCAGGAACATCGCGGTTGCCATCACCAAACCGACCAACTTGTTTTGGACAATGTGCCCCAACTCGCTGGCATAAATTGTGGCAATTTCATCCTCTGCCAGTTGATCTAATAGTCCTTGACTGACCACAATTCGGGCAGTGCGAGGCAGATTTCCATAAGTAAGTGCGACTGGGGCGCTGATGGGTAAGATCCGCAAAGTCGGCACGGGCAAACGGCGCTGTCCGCAATAGCGGGGTAGCATCTTGGCTGCTTCTGGGCTGGATTTAGACAGCGCTGACAGCGACAGCGGTTGCATTCCCTCAAATTGCTTGAGGAGGAAGTCCAGTATCCAGGGAGACAGACACGCTAGCAGCACCAACACGGTCACGATAGGCCAAGTTGGGTCTTCGTAAAAAGCTGAGATGGGCTGCAAAAACGGCAGGTTGACGAGGAAGTTGTTCGTCGTCGTCATCACGAACTGCACTAAAACGCGAATTACTAAAGAAAGCGCGATCGCAGTCCCGCAGTCAAGCAACCACAGACGTTCTGGTTTCACTGCTGGCATTGCTCGCCATCCTTTGGCGCGTCCTGCTTGACGCCAGCCAATACTACTGGGTTTCGATTCTAGAATTTTCTCATCTATTGGCATCTCAGATGGCGTCTCAGATGGTGTCTCAGACATGACCCCTGTGTCTGCTGCTGTATCTGACGCCATCGCTGCTTCTGTAGGGACGGCTGCCTCTAGGTTGTTTTCCGCTTCAATTTTCCCTTTGCCCTGTACAAATGCGCCCTGTACTAAAGGTGAGCTGGAGGGTGTTGCTTTTTGTACCGGCTTACTGCTGTTCGCCCTGGCTCTTTCGGAGGCAGGTTGAGCTGATGAAAGCCTCTGTGCTGGTGGAGTGGCAGGCGTTTGGTCTAAGGGAATAAATCCGGTTACATCTGACGCAGGCGCAGCGCCCTGTGCTGGTGGAGTGGCAGGCGTTTGGTCTAAGGGAATAAATCCGGTTACATCTGACGTTGGTGAGGGTAACGGCTTTTTTTGAAGTTGAGGATAACGGTTGACCAAATTAGCCAAATTCCGCTCTCCCCAGTCCTTCACCTTGGGATATTTGCTTTGAGTGAGGGTTTGACAAAGCGATCGCGCTTTCTCGATTTCGCCAGTGCGTTCATAGGCAACCACCAGCCCCATCTGAGCGCGTAGGACTGTCTTTTGACTCAACTCAAACTCGCAAACGCCTTCTAGGTGAGCGATCGCATCTGGATAATTTCCCTGTTTCAGGGCTGCTAGACCAGCCTCCAGAGAGGGATTGGGAACACAAGCCATAAAAATTCAACAGCACTCGGCTTCCTTCCAAGATACCCCCACTTCAGCGAACCGACAGGTCGGCGCTTCGCTATCGCCTATCATTCAGTCAATTTTTGATTTTCTTTCTGCAGATGGCTACCCGTTTCAGGACAGTGGAACTCAGCCTGAAATGGGGTGGGGAGCATCCATCATTCGTCAGGAAACAAGTGACGAATGACTCTTAAAAATCTACTGGTTGTTGCCCCGCCGCTACGGGTGCTACGGAATTTAACTTCAACTCTGGATGATCCGCTTGCACCTGCTGACAATTCCACTCATTTCGGAACAACAGCACCGGACGCCCCCAGCTATCCTTCACCGTCACCGTATTGAAAAGACGCCCCACTTTTTGCAACGCCTCCCAGCCACCCGCTACCCAACGAGCCACACTATAAGGCAACAATTCTATGTGAGTTTCAACGCCGTACTCATTCTGCAAGCGAAATTGCACCACCTCAAATTGCAATTGTCCCACCGCTGCCAGAATTGGGTCGCGTTTGCCTTCATCCGCTGAGTACATGATTTGCACTGCACCTTCTTCCCGCAATTCCGAGACGCCCTTGTGGAATTGTTTGAACTTAGAAGGGTTGGGGTTTTTCAGATAAGCAAACAATTCCGGCGAGAAGCAGGGAATGCCTTCGTACTCCACCTTCTGACCCGTATAAATCGTATCGCCAATGGCAAAGACGCCAGGATTGTTCAATCCAATAACATCGCCGGGATACGCTTCTTCAATCGATTCTCTATCTTGGGCAAATAGTTTCTGAGGACGAGACAAACGAACTGTTTTGCCAGTGCGGGCATGATTCACCGTCATGTCTTTTTCAAACTTGCCGGTACAGACGCGCACAAATGCTACCCTATCGCGGTGCTTCGGGTCCATATTGGCTTGCAGCTTGAAGACAAAACCAGTGAATTCTGGGTAAGTCGGTGGAATTGCACCATTGCTGCTTTGCCTTGCACCAGGTTTGAGGGCGTAGTCCAGAAAAGCATCCAAAAATAACTCCACCCCAAAGTTGGTCATGGCGCTACCAAAGAACACGGGTGTCATTGTGCCTTGGTGAACTAGGTCTAGATCCAGTTCTGAGCCAACGCCTTCGAGGAGTTCTAAATCTTCTTTGAGCTGATAGTAAAGTTCTTGCTCCAGAAGTTGTTCAATTCGGGGATCTCCCACGTCTACAACGGTATCTAGGGCTTCACGCTTGCCGTGTGCGCTGCGCTCGAATAGGTGAATTTGCTGCTGCCGTCGGTCGTAGACGCCCTTGAAGCGATCGCCCATCCCAATCGGCCAGTTTACCGCATAGGTTTGCAATCCCAATTCCTGCTCAATTTCATCCAGCAGTTCCAACGGTTCCCGTCCGGGGCGATCGAGTTTATTCACAAAAGTGAAGATGGGGATTTTTCGCATCCGACACACTTCAAATAGCTTCCGCGTCTGCGGTTCCAAACCCTTCGCCGCGTCAATCAGCATCACCGCATTATCTGCCGCCGCCAGCGTCCGATACGTATCTTCACTGAAATCTTGGTGTCCCGGCGTATCCAGCAAATTAATCTGACAGTTGTGATATTCAAACTGCAACACCGTCGAGGTAATCGAAATTCCCCGCTGTTGCTCCATCTCCATCCAGTCAGAAGTCGCCTTTTTTTGCGCCCGACGCGCCTTCACCGCCCCCGCTTCGTGAATCGCACCTCCGTACAGCAACAGCTTTTCTGTCAGCGTCGTTTTACCGGCGTCGGGGTGAGAAATGATCGCAAAGTTGCGCCTGCGCTCAACAGCTGCTTGTACTTCAGATTGAAAGGTTGCTTCTGGGGACTGGAAATCAGTAAACATTCGGATGCCTGGTTCGGTACTTTCAACAAAAATTATAAAAGGTTAGATTGTGAAACGATAAGGTATATCCGTACACAACAGACCTGTTCAACCCAAACCGGAGACCTTTTTACTTTTATTCGTTTCAGGGTTTCGATTGGAGTGGGGCGCTCTAGCCTCTTTCAGTAACATTCCGGATTAAGAACTCTCACCTTCATAAAAAATTTAGATTAACTCATTCCAGCAGTAATGCTAGCAGTTTTGTCTAAGGAGGTAGGTCAAATTAACCGGAACTTGCTCCTTAGCCGTGTCTGTTGAAAAGCTCTGAGTCTCGCCCCGCGAGGAACTAACGCTAACGGAGATTTCCTCGGTTTAGACTTTTCGCTCCTACAAGGGAAGGAGAAATCCCTCTTCCGGCAATAAAAATTCTCGCCCTTCTTGCCCCGACTTGTGGGGGAACTCAGAAGGTAGGAAAGGTTAGGTTAATGTTGCAGTTTATTTATAGCCCATCTACTTATTTAAGTTTAAGCGGATATATACCTTAGCACTTGTTTCCTATGAAAAATTACGCACTTCTGAGGAATGAAAATACAAAGCGGTAAGCACGCGCCAGATTTTTTGAAGTTCTACGCTAAGAAACCGACCACCTTTTTGCAACGTTGCAAAACTGCAATTTATCCGGTGCAGACCTACCAGTGCCAACTTCCGCCAGCGACCGATATCTAGCTACAAGTAGCCACACCAAGGAGACTATATGTCATCACTCTTGCACCATCTTTTTACTTCCGGGCAATTTATCCCGCACGGACACTGCTACCTGTGGAAACCAGGGCTAGTTTGGCTGCATATTCTGTCAGATGGTTTAATTGCACTGGCTTATTATTCAATTCCGCTGCTGTTGGTTTACATTGTCCGCAAGCGAGGCGATTTGCCCTTTGATTGGATATTCCTGTTGTTTGGCAGCTTCATCATCGCCTGTGGCACGGGTCATCTGTTGGAAATCTGGACGCTGTGGCACCCGATGTATTGGCTGTCGGGTTTGGTGAAAGCAGTTACATCTGCGGTTTCTGTGGCGACAGGGATCGTACTGGTGTCATTGATTCCTAACATCCTGGCGCTGCCCAGTCCCGCCCAGCTAGAGCAAGCCAACAGCCGACTGAAATCAGAAATTAAGGAACGTCAGCAGATAGAGGCACAGCTGCGAAGTCAAGAATACTGGCTGAATACCCTGATTGATGCGGTTCCGGACGTGGTGAATATGAAAGATGGTGAAGGACGCTGGCTGATCTCGAATCAAGAAGGACTAAAGCTTTTTCAGCTCGAAGGCGTCGATTATCAGGGTAAGACAGACGCAGAACTAGAAGCATACACAGAATTTTATCAGGAAGCTCTTTTTGGTTGTCAAGAATCCGATGAAAGAACGTGGCGTGGAGAAACCATCAGCCATCACGAAGAAGAGATTCCATTATCTGATGGTTCGACTAAGAAGTTTGATGTCACCAAGGTGCCCCTGTTTAACCCAGATGGCAGCCGTAAAGGGATCGTAATCGTGGCAAGCGACATCACTGAACGCAAGCAAGTAGAAGCGGCATTGCGGGATAGCGTTGCGAGAAATCGCGCCTTCATCCAAGCGCTGCCGGATATGTTGTTTCAGATTGGCGGTGATGGGATGTTTATGGACTTCCAAGCGCCTAGAGAAGATGCTCTGGCGATGCCTCCCAGTCACTTTTTGGGGAAAAGCGTGTGGGAGGTGTTACCTACCGAGTTGGCTGAAGCTACTATGTACAATGTATCCAAAGCGATCGCTACGGGTGAAACTCAAGTCTACGAGTATCAAATGAGTTCTCTAGACGGCAACCTGCACAGGTTATGAGGCTCGATATGCACGTAGCTTAGAATCAGAAGCTTTGGTAATGGTACGCGATATTAGCGAAAGCCTGCGGCACGCTACGCTACGCAAGCAGGCAGAAATCGCTTTACAAAAATCGGAAGCGCAATTGAGAGAACAGACACTTCATCTAGAAAAAACTCTGCGCGAATTGCAACAAACCCAATCTCAATTGATTCAAAGCGAAAAAATGTCCAGTTTAGGTCAGTTGGTTGCTGGTGTTGCTCACGAAATTAACAACCCGATCAACTTTATCTACGGCAATCTCGTTTACTCCAGCAAATACACCGAAGAACTACTGCACCTGGTACACCTCTATCAGCAATACTATCCCCAACCAGTTCCCGAAATTGCAGCAGTCGTGGAGAACCTTGACTTGGATTTTCTCCAAGAAGACTTACCCAAAATGCTGTCCTCAATGAAGGTGGGGACGAACCGCATCCGCAAAATTGTCTTATCGTTGCAAAACTTCTCGCGCTTGGATGAGGCGGAGGTGAAGGCTGTTAATATCCACGAAGGCATTGACAGTACGCTGCTGATTCTGCAAAACCGGCTGAAAGAGAAACTGGGACGCCCAGCGATTGAAGTGATTAAAGAGTATGGCAATCTGCCCCCAATTGAGTGTTATGCGGGGCAACTCAATCAAGTATTTATGAATATCCTCAGTAATGCAATTGATGCCCTAGAAGAGGTTCATGGTTCGTGGTTCATGGTTCATGGCAATGAACCATTCCCTACGATTCGGATTTGCACCGAGGTCAAAGACTGCGATCGCATAGTCATCCGGATTGCTGATAATGGCTCTGGGATGACCGAGGAGGTACGTCAGAAGTTATTTGATCCCTTTTTTACCACGAAACCCGTTGGCAGCGGCACGGGCTTGGGGTTGTCCATTAGTTATCAAATTGTGGTGGAGAAACACGGCGGCAGCTTGCAATGTATTTCAGTGCCGGGACAGGGGGCGGAGTTGGCGATCGCGATTCCGGTTCGGCAGCCACATCAGCAAACTGCTTTGGTCAGTAAGGAAAAGTCTGCCTCTATTTCGTAATCGCTTCGCCCCAGCATCGTACCATTTTCTACTTTTCGGGTACGGAAAGCCGTTCGCTAGCGTGCGGCTCACCAAGAGCGATCGCGTGTTACAGTCTTGACTAAAGGCAACGCAACAGAAGCATTAGGGGGTTTAGATGTACGACATGGACAAGCGGAAGTTGTTGTCGATACTGTCTCATGGCTCGATCTTTTTTAGCACGACATTGGTGTCTATCGGGATACCCATTGCGATGTTATTTGTATCCGATGACCCAGTTGTGAAAGACAATGCCAAAGAAGCAATCAACTTTCACTTGAATGTTTGGTTCTATGGAGCGATTATTGGCTTGTTAGTTTTTATCACCCTTGGTTTGTTGGGCTTTATCCTCGTGCCTATCGGGTTTGCCGTTCATTGGGCACTTACCATTCTGGCAATTATTCACTGTTTGGGTAATCCCGATCAACCCTACCGTTATCCCTTCATTTTCCGCCTGCTTTAAAAAAAGGCAAAAGTAAAAAGTAAAAATTGTTTGTAGCTCTCACTACTTTTTACTTGCACGATTCGCGGTTCTGTTCTGGGTGGAATAAGATTACGGTTTTAACGTTTGGTAGGAGCAATGCGCCTTGCCCTACAGATGTATGGCTGTAAGTTGATTAATCATAATTCCCCAATAAAAACCCGTTTTCTCTCTCGAAGACGGGTTGATTCATATTTTTAAATATTTGTCAAGATTGCGATTGATTTGACGATGAACCAAGTGCGATCCTTCGAAGCGCTGACAAGTCAGTTCGCGCGTTGCGCCGACCTGTCGGTTCGATCGACGGTTCCCCAATAAGAGAGCGATGTGCGATCCTTCGAAGCGCTGACAAGTCAGTTCGCGCGTTGCGCCGACCTGTCGGATCGAAGAGCAAAATTCTAGAGCGCCAAGAGGTTAAAATCCTAATCTGACCCGATCAAACTCCTCTCTACTCTACCGATGGCAGAAACTTTATTCTTCAACGCCCTCCGCGCCGCCATAGACGAAGAAATGGCACGCGACTCAGATGTATTCATTCTCGGTGAAGATGTCGGTCACTACGGCGGCTCGTACAAAGTCACCAGAGACTTGTACAAAAAATATGGTGAACTGCGCGTACTCGACACCCCCATTGCCGAAAACAGCTTCACTGGCATGGCAGTAGGTGCGGCAATGACAGGTCTAAGACCGATTATCGAAGGCATGAACATGGGCTTTTTGCTCCTTGCCTTCAACCAAATCTCTAACAACGCTGGGATGCTGCGCTATACCTCCGGCGGCAACTTCAAAATCCCGATGGTGATTCGGGGACCAGGTGGCGTCGGTCGTCAATTGGGTGCCGAACACTCTCAGCGACTAGAAGCTTATTTCCAAGCAGTGCCGGGTTTAAAAATTGTCGCCTGCTCCACACCTTACAACGCCAAAGGATTGTTAAAGGCTGCCATCCGCGACGATAATCCGGTTTTATTCTTTGAACACGTTCTCCTCTACAACTTGAAAGAAGATTTACCAGAGGAAGAATATCTGCTGCCCTTAGATAAGGCAGAAGTCGTGCGGCAAGGCAAGGATGTCACGATCCTCACATATTCGCGGATGCGTCACCATGTCATGCAAGCGGTAAAACAGATGGAAAAGGAAGGTTTCGATCCGGAAGTGATTGACCTGATTTCCCTCAAGCCGCTAGATTTCGATACCATCGGTGCTTCTATGCGGAAAACCCACCGAGTGATTATTGTAGAGGAATGCATGAAAACCGGCGGGATTGGGGCAGAATTGACAGCCTCAATTAACGATCGGCTATTTGATGAGCTAGATGCGCCAGTCCTGCGGCTATCTTCCCAAGATATCCCCACACCTTATAACGGAAATCTGGAGCGGTTGACGATTGTACAACCAGAGCAAATTGTGGAAGCCGTACAAAAGATGATGGCACTCCAAGTGTAATCAGCCATTAGTCCTTAGTCCCTAGTCTCTTGTCAATTACCAATGACGAATGACGTGGGACTAATGCCCGCTGAAAATCAATCCGGATCGACCTGCCCAAAAGGGTTTATCATAGCATTTGTTTCTTGCGGGTCGTGGTATGCAGAGACAGCGTTCTTTATTAGCCTTAATTCTGGTTCTGGTGATTGCTTCTGTCACCGTGCTTGCCAGGATTCCAATTCGGCTGGGATTAGACCTTCAAGGGGGATCGCAACTGACGCTTCAGGTGAAACCCACTGAAGGCAAAGAAATCACGCGAGAAGATTTAGAAGCAGTTCAGAAGGTAGTAGAAAACCGGATTAACGGTCTTGGGGTGTCTGAAGCAATCGTGCAAACGGTCGGACAAGACCAGATTTTGGTGCAGCTACCGGGGGTGAGCGACCCAGAACAAGCGGAACGGGTGCTGGGTGGCACCGCTCAATTGGATTTCCGCGAACAAAAGCCGGGTTCGGAAACCCAGTTGCAAATTGAACAACAGCTGCGACGGGAATTAAAAGGGAAGCAGGATGAGTTGAGAAAGACGAAAGATGAAGCCGCGATCGCTAAAAATCAGCAAGCTCTCCAGCGGAGTAACCAAGCGATCGCAGCTTTGTTTGAGCGCACCCTACCCCCACTCACGGGCAAAAACCTGACGGGAGCGATCGCCCGACCTTTTCAGACGAGCGACAACTGGAGCGTCAACATTTCCTTTGATGCTGTGGGAGGCGAACGCTTTGCCCAGTTAACCAAAAATATCGCCGGGACAGGACGCACCTTGGGGATCTTCTTAGATGAAGAACTGCTCAGCGCCGCTACCGTTGAAGTGAAGTATGCCCAAGAAGGCATCAGCGGCGGAGGTGCCGAGATTACAGGCAACTTTAGCTTAGAAGAAGCCAACGAGCTGGTCGTCCAGCTGCGGGGCGGTGCCCTACCCTACCCGGTGGAAATCATCGAAAACCGTACTGTGGGAGCGACTCTGGGTCGAGATAGTATCCAAAGCAGTATCTACGCCTCTATCGGGGGTCTGATTTTGGTATTACTTTTCATCGGCGTCTATTACCGCTTACCGGGCGCAATTGCTGGGATTGCCCTAGTCATTTATTCGCTATTGTCATTATCTGCCTTTGTTTTACTAGGCGTTACCTTGACTCTCCCTGGTATTGCTGGTTTTATTCTCAGTATCGGGATGGCGGTAGATGCCAATGTACTGATTTTTGAGCGGACGCGGGAAGAATTAAGAGCCGGGAAGAGTTTATATCGCTCGGTAGAATCTGGTTTTTATCGGGCGTTTTCCAGCATTTTGGACGGTAACGTAACGACGTTGATTGCTTGTGGGTTTATGTTTTGGCTGGGTTCGGGTTTGGTAAAGGGGTTTGCCCTGACGCTAGCAATCGGAGTCTTAGTGAGTATGTTTACAGCGATTACCTGTAGTCGCACCCTGCTCATGACAGCCATCAGCTTTCCAGAATTACGCAAGCCACAATGGTTTTGTCCAAATTTGCCAGCGTCAAGGAAGTCTGAGCCTGGGGTAGGGTCATGAAACTAAATCTAATCAAACGGCGATCGCTCTGGTGGACAATTTCTGCCATCCTGATCCTTAGTGGACTGATTGCAATGGCAATCAACTGGACGCAGATTGGTGCGCCGTTACGTCCCAGTCTGGATTTTGTCGGCGGTACGCGGTTGCAGTTTGAACTCGACTGTTCTAAACCAAACAACTGCGATAAACCCATCGACATCTCGGCGGTTCGGGAAGCGATCGCCGCTCAGGGTTTGGGTGACAGTAGCATCCAAGCGTTAACCAAGAACGCTCTCTCGGCAACTCAGCCGGGTTTGTCCATTCGCACCAAAGCGTTGGATGTCGAAGAGCGCACCAAGCTGCAAAATGCCTTAAACCAACTCAGACCCTTCGATCCCGAAAAAACTCAGATAGACACGGTTGGTCCTACCCTCGGACGCCAGTTGTTTGCCTCTGGTCTATTGGCTATCTTGCTCTCCTTCGCTGGTATTTTTGTTTACCTGACCTTCCGCTTCCAGTTCGACTACTCCTTCTTCGCCTTTGTTGCCTTGTTCCATGATGTTTTGATCACCCTAGGGTTTTTCGCCATCTTGAGCTTGGTGCTGGGTACTGAAGTCGATAGCTTATTTGTGGTCGCTATCTTGACTATCATCGGTTTCTCGGTCAACGATACTGTGGTGATCTACGACCGGGTTCGGGAAGTCCTTAAACTGAATCCAGGGGAGCATATCAACCAGATCGTCGAGGACGCGGTTAATCAAACCCTCACCCGATCTATCAACACCACATTTACAGTGTTGCTGACTTTGTTTTCCATCTTTTTCTTTGGTGGGGAAACTCTGAAAAACTTTGCTTTAGCTCTGATTGTGGGGTTTGCCGCCGGTGCTTATTCCAGTATCTTCATTGCGAGTACCCTTTTAGCTTGGTGGAGAGAACGGACGGGTCAAGCGATCGCCATTGCAGCAACGGAACCCAAAGCTTCTGATGAAATCTGAAGGGCATGAGGCAATCTTGCAATGAATCAGCCAAGAGACGATCGATGGGAGCAAGGGAGCAAAGGAGCAGAGGAGCCGGACGGGGAAGTACAGGTAACCCTAGATTCAACTTCTCCTCTACCCCTGTGCCCCTCTGAACCTCAACACGCATACCCCCTCACCCCTGCCAATGACCCCAGCTTCCAACAGCAAGTGCAAAGGTTACACCGGCTGACTGTCTGCGGCAGGTGGTTGGTCGCCTGGTTGCTTTGGATTACTATTGGCCCCTTGAGCCTCTGGGGCTTGCGCTACCCAATTTCTCTGTTGCGGGAATACTTTACCTGGGCGGCAGTGCGATACGGTCTTTATTACAATCCACTGCCAGCACTGGGACTTGCTTTTTGCATCGGCATGACGGCTTCTGTATTGGTTTGGCAAAGTCGCAATATTCTACTAGGAATACCCAGTCGAGAACAACATCGCTTGGAGCAACAGGTATATCGGATTCGCCAGCAAGGGCAAAGTCACCCACTTTGGAAGTGGGTTTGTCAAGTCAATTAAAAATTGTTCAATTTTGGGGCTTATACATTGACAAAGAAACAATAAAAGGCGTTGCTGAATTAGGGTATGATGCGAGCGAGAATGCGATCGGGGAGCCGAAAATGATTTCTTTGATTTTGATAGGGAATTGGAACATCTCCAAATCTGAGATAATGAATTAGTAATCGAATTGAATGTCGTAGCATTTGTTCAGACTTAGAATAACAAAGAGTTTTT
>NZ_JBHZGO010000045.1:0-1673 GCF_042747725.1 Coleofasciculus sp. H7-2 | reverse complement strand
CAATAGAGGCGTTTCGTACAGCGATGTCTTTTCGTTTTATTGAGTGGTTGAACCACAATCAGAACGTATTCTTTGCTTATAAAGCTAGTTTGGGCTTTGTTTGGGGTTAAAATTTGTTTAAGTCCCATTAGGAATATTTCTGCAACTAGAATGGAAGAATTCTATCCTCTAATCAGAAATCAGATTAATGATGGCTTTACTGTATATCATTTAATATTTGCACATCAATGGGGAGAATTTTATAGAAAAGATGGAGTGCTTCCTAGATCAGCCTTGGAAAATTGCTTGAATTTGATTCTTACTAAGAGCATAAATTCAGCTTATGACTTCTGTCTGAAAGTTTGGTCACAATCTTTAAAGACACTCTACTTCTCATACAGAGCAGACTGGGTAGAAAATATTTTTAAAAACCATGTGTATCAAAATTTAGGCAGCAATGAAAAAGCGTCTTTCATTGTAGTATCTCTTTGCGCTTCAATTGATGAATTTAATTACTTGCAAGGTCAAAATCTAGATCAATCGCAGGCTTTCGCTCACAAAAGAAGCCAAGTTCATAGATTGTATAACTACTTGATCACTGACTACGAAAACGTTCAAAGTCCTTTAGTTAAAATGTGGATTTTACAAACATTTATATTTTTGAGGGAGCAAGAAATTAGTCAGGCTTCGTATACCATAGGTCTTTCTATAGAAATGCATCTGAAGAGAATTTTCGAGGATATTTTTGATGTTTTTCAATCTTCCTCAAATCCCATAGAGCAGGCTTTAGCACTAGACTTTATCTTAAGCAGTCGAATTGAAGAACACATCAGACGAGCGTTGAGAATTACTTTTGAGTTGATAGGTCTACACACCACACACGACCGAAAATTATTGTCTGCTCTATTGATAGACGTATTTTGTCGGATAGATCTTGAGAACCTAATGAGTGGTGAAGCTCAGCAGCAAGATTCTCAGTTCGCTGAGTTTTGTCAAGATCCTTTTGCGTATATATGTCATCATTATCATTTTTCTGACTTTAATCTTGGAGGGAATAATGAGTTTAGCTTGGCTGAAGATAGTTGGGTTTGCAGTGCAATTTTGAGACGAGAGACAAGTGCCTCTGCTCACAAATACTTCCTTCCTACAGTTGATACAATTTCTGTTAAGTCCCTTTCTTATAACTATATGATCGGCGATTCTATTGGCGGTAACGGAGTTCGCTACAATCTGCCCAATCAGTATAAAAATAGTACTCAAGGTAACGATTGGTGGAGCTGGAGAATTAAGGATGACGATGGAGATGTTTATACGCTCTACTCCTGCCAAGTAGAAGAACTTACAATCTCACACTTCGTAAATGAATACTTCCCAATGGATTCTGGCTTCGTTTTATTCAAAAACAGTAATTTCTCAGATGGGCTTTATTTATACAATTCAACCGACAAGCCCTTTTGGGGAGGAGCTTGGGCTATCGAAGAGCACTAAAACATAGAGCTGCAAGCCTTGCTATTATTACGATTTGTAACACTTTCTTGACACGATTGTCTCCCTTTTTAATTTTCAATAACGGGACTTGAACTTTGTTCAAGCCCAAACAAGCCCTAAATGGGCTAGGTGTAAGGCAAATACGTCAGTATTCTCCTGAAGCCAACGGACAAACCGATAGGATATAGCTGTTCTAAAAGCTGACA
>NZ_JBHZGO010000044.1:0-19616 GCF_042747725.1 Coleofasciculus sp. H7-2 | reverse complement strand
CTTTTTGAGCTTGATAATCATCTATAAATTGTCTCTTACATCTGACACAGATATAATTCTGTTTGCCTTTTTTCTGACCATTTTTATTAATATGAGTTGACTGACATTCAGGGCATTGCATAATATTACATCTTAATGAGTGTTATTTTTTGGCGCTCGCACGATCGCTCACTTTATCATACCCTAATTCAGCAACGCCAAATTATCCTGTCAACTAAAACGCGCCCAGCAACTTATGGATAATAGAGTTGATAATGCTGAGTGCAATTGAGCCTATCAACGCACTCCAAATCCCCCAGCGCAAGCGAAATCCATGTACTAAATAAGCAGCTAAACCAAAGATAATCGCATTGAGTACAAAGAGGAAAAGACCTAAAGTTAGGATGGTAATTGGCAAAGACAAAAAGAAAATAACTGGACGGACTAACGCATTCAGAAGTCCAAAAACTGCTGCTGAAATGAGGGCTTTGGGAAAAGTGTCAATTTCAACACCGATTGGTAATTTGGAAATGATAAACAAGCTAACAGCAGTGACTAGCCAAGCAACCAGAAGCGAAACAATATCCATCTTTTGGGTCTCCGGGGCGTAAATAACCTAGACATTAAAACGGAACAGCATCACATCGCCTTCCTTGACAATATATTCTTTACCTTCACTGCGAACTAAGCCTTTTTCCTTCGCAGCATTCATCGAACCAGTTGCAACTAAATCTTCATAGGCGACAGTCTCCGCCCGGATAAAACCGCGCTCAAAATCCGAGTGAATCACGCCTGCTGCTTGAGGCGCTGTCATTCCCGCTGTAATTGTCCAGGCGCGGCTTTCTTTCGGACCAGTCGTAAAGTAGGTACGCAAGCCTAAAAGTTCGTAAGTGGCGCGAATTAGAGACCTCAATCCGCCTTCTTCCACACCAAGAGATCCCAAAAATTCAGTTTTATCTTCCTCTGATAATTCGACTAATTCTGCTTCCACTTGGGCAGAAACAATTACGACTTGGGCATTTTCTTGAGTTGCAATTTGCCGCACTTGTTCTACATATTTATTGCCCGTTGCCAAATCATCCTCAGAGACATTTGCCGCATAAATAATGGGTTTGCCAGTGAGCAAGCCTAATCCTTTGAGCGCTTCAGCTTCTTCTTCATTTAAGTTAGCCCGCCGCGCTGGTTTGCCCTCATTTAATAACGCGCTCAATTTTTCTAGCGCAGCGAGTTCAATCTGTCCTTCTTTGCTGGTACGGGCAGCTTTGCGGGTGCGCTCAATGCGTCGCTCCACTTGAAATAAATCAGATAAAGCCAGCTCTAAATTAATAATGTCAATATCTCGCGCTGGGTCAACAGATCCAGCAACGTGGATAATGTCATCATTCTCGAAGCAGCGCACTACATGAACAATGGCATCAACTTCTCGAATGTGGGATAAAAATTGATTACCCAGTCCTTCCCCCTGACTAGCACCTTTCACTAAACCAGCAATATCCACAAACTCAACCCGCGTCGGGATAATTTGCGCCGAACTGGAAATATTAGCCAGCGCGTTTAACCGTTCATCTGGCACCGATACAACACCGACATTGGGTTCGATGGTGCAAAAAGGGAAATTGGCAGCTTCAGCCTTGGCATTGGCAACCAGGGCGTTGAATAAGGTAGATTTTCCGACGTTGGGAAGTCCGACAATTCCGGCTCTAAGCATCTTAGTTCAAGAGGTAAAACTGGGTAGAATCAATAGTTAGACAGGTTCAGGAATCGTTTGAGGAATCGGCCCTGGAACCGGCTGGGGAATGGGCGCTGGCACAGGCTCTGGCACAGGTGAGGGAATCGGCTGGGGAATGGGGGCTGGCACAGGCTCTGGCACAGGTGAGGGAATGGGTTCTGGAATCGGTCCCGGTACGGGATCTGGTACTGGCGGCGACCCAGGAATCGGATTAGGCTCCGATCCGGGGATCGGGCTGGGAACGGTTGGTTGAGGGATAGGATTAGGACTGGGATTAATCATGGCGATCGCATTCAACGATTCAACCTTATCAAAATAGGTAAGAACGCATAACAATGACATCCCCCGGAATAACGACATTCCTCGACACTTACACTTGAAGATTCATCCAAGCGCATCCAAACTCACTACTGTAGCAGGTATTGAGAACGCATTAACTCGCAGGCGATCGCACGCGGATGCAAGTTTCACTGCCCCTGCAAAATTGTTGGGCAGAAACGATCTATCCTAAACCGGCGAAGGCAAAAAGCGCTCGGATTTTCTACCCCGGTTGTCTTCCCAATATCACCGATTTCAGAAACATTTCCAGCATGGATTTTATCCCAAAGTCTCAAACAACTACGCCATTAGTGGACGCCCTTCAAGCGTGCGCCAAGAAGCATCATGCACCCTTTTACACGCCCGGACACAAGCGAGGGCAAGGAATTTCCCAACGGTTAGCCGATTTGCTGGGAACCGCTGTGTTTGCAGCAGATTTACCGGAATTACCGGAGTTGGATAACTTGTTTGCCCCAGAGGGCGTTATCCAAGAAGCCCAGGAACTCGCAGCAGCGGCATTTGGGGCAGAACGCACCTGGTTTTTGGTCAATGGTTCGACTTGTGGATTAATGGCGGCAATTTTAGCCACCTGCGGCGAGGGGGACAAAATTATCCTGCCTCGGAATATCCATGCCTCGGCAATCCACGGCTTAATCCTTTCGGGTGCGATTCCCATTTTCGTGAATCCAGAGTCCGACCTAGAGCTAAATATTGCCCACAGCATCACCCCAGCGGCGGTGGCAGACGCCCTCCAACAGCATCCGGACACTAAGGCGGTGATGATGGTTTACCCGACTTACTATGGCGTTTGCGGGGATATCAGAGCGATCGCGCAAATGGCTCATCAGCACGGTATCCCCTTGCTCGTAGACGAAGCCCACGGTGCCCATTTTGCCTTTCATCCAGACTTGCCGACCTCCGCCCTCGCCTCTGGAGCCGACTTAACGGTACAATCCACCCACAAGGTACTGGGGGCACTTACCCAGGCATCAATGCTGCACGTCCAGGGCAATCGAGTCAATCGCGATCGCTTGAGCAAAGCTTTACAACTGTTACAGTCTACCAGTCCCAGCTATTTGTTGCTGGCTTCGCTGGATGCAGCGCGTCAGCAAATGGCATTGCACGGGGAAGCGTTAATGGCGAAAACCTTACAGTTGGCTGAAGAAGCGACTACCCAAATTAGCCAAATTTCCGGGTTATCGGTGTTAGAAACTGCCAAAACACCGGGTTTTGTTGCCCTTGACAAAACCCGGCTGAGTGTTAAGGTTTCTGACTTAGGTTGGACTGGGTTTGAAGCGGATGAAATTCTCCATCAACAGCTAGGTGTTACTGCTGAGTTGCCATCGCTGCACAGTCTGACTTTTATTATCAGTTTGGGAAACACCCCATCTGATATTGTGCAGATGGTGTCGGCACTCCGAATTTTAGTGCAGGAGCGATCGCCCACCACATCAATAGCCCCATACCTGGATGTCTTCACTAGGTGGAAAGCTGAATTTCTTCAGATTCATCCTTCATCGTTTGTGCTTTATCCTTCCCTCTCCCCCCGCCAAGCATTTTTTTCCCAAACCCAAACGCTGCCAGTGGAAAAGACTGTAGAACGCATCAGTGCCGAACTTATTTGTCCCTATCCACCCGGAATTCCCGTGTTGATGCCAGGGGAAGCGATCGCCCCAGCTGCCTTGGATTACCTGCAACAGATTCTCGCATTGGGTGGAAGTATTACAGGTTGTAGCGATCCTAGCCTCAAAACGTTAAAGGTCGTTCGCTAATTGAAGACAGGCTTTAAGTCAAAACTCACGCACTCAAAACTTTCTATGTGGCCCTACGTAACTCCTGGTATCCCAGATGACCTCTTCGAGCGGTTGCCCGGTATTCCCCTCAGCAAACGCGAGGTGCGGTTGCTGCTGATTTCCTTACTAAGACTGAAACCCGATTCTGTGTTGTGGGATATTGGTGCGGGAACGGGCACGATCCCCGTAGAAACCGGGTTATTGTGTCCTAAAGGTCGAATTATTGCGGTAGAACGCGATGAGGAAGTGGCAAGTTTGATTCGTCGCAACTGCGATCGCTTTGGGGTTCGCAATGTCGAAGTCGTTGAAGGCAGCGCCCCAGAGTGCCTGAAAGACTTACCCATTCCCCCTCATCGGGTTTGCATCGAAGGCGGATACCCCATCAAGGATATCCTCAAGGTCGTCTGGCAATACTTAGAACCCCAAGGCAGGGTAGTTGCGACTGCGGCTAATCTAGAAAGTCTATATGCCGTTTCCGAAGGCTTCGCCGAACTACAAGCCCGAAATATCGAGGTAGTTCAGTCTGCCGTCAACCGCTTGGAAACGCGAGGCACCCATCAAATCTTTGCCGCAGTCAATCCAATTTTTATATTGAGTGGCGAGAAGCTAGATTGAAAGTATTGATGCAAAAGGCTACGGCAGCATTCTTGACGATTTAGAACCCAAAAATTTCCGTTAAGATCCATACCATCAGGAAATTTATTTTCTGTCGGTATTGGCGAATGGTGTCAGGAGAAATGAGCAGGATGCTGAAAAAAAGCTTTAATTTCATCCTAAATTAACCGCACCAATTGCCTAAATCTGTTTTAGATCGGTTAAAGTGTGCAAAAGTAATTCTTAATCTTATTAAGACTTGATTAACTTCGTTGCTGCGGTCTCAAGAGCGCATCTTATGCCTTGGTCTCGTATTTTTAGTGGAATAGTAGCGATCGCTGTGGCCCTCCTCATGATCTTCTTTGGAGGATGGTTCTTTACCGTGGGTCTGTGCATCATCGTCTATCTCGGTCAGTTAGAGTATTTTCAGATGGCGCGAGCCAAGGGCATGGCCCCAGCTGGCAAAACCACCCTGGTAGTTAGTCAAGTTCTGTTAATCACAGCTTCTCTGGCACCAGCCCTGACAGATGCCATGTTTCCCCTGGCAGGAACGTTGATTTGTTTCTATCTTCTGTTCCAGCCCAAGCTTGCCACAATTGCCGACATTTCCGCCTCTATATTGGGGTTGTTCTACGGCGGCTATCTGCCCAGCTACTGGGTGCGCTTGCGCGTCGGACTCGCTCCCGCAGTCGCGATGGCAGAGCCATTAAATGGCTATCTGCCCGCTTCCTGGCACGAACTTAGCACTTTGCCCCAAGGTTTGACGGCAACGCTTTTGGCGTTCGCCTGTATTTGGGCTGCTGATATCGGTGCTTACATCGTTGGTAAATTCTTTGGTCGCACGCGCCTTTCCGAAATTAGCCCCAAAAAGACTGTCGAAGGGGCTGTATTTGGGGTTCTCGGCAGTGTGGCAGTGGCAGTCGCTGGGGCTTGGTATCTTGATTGGCCCAGTTGGCAGTTCAGTGGTTTGGCTTTAGGGCTGCTGGTTGGGATTGCCAGCTTGCTGGGAGACTTAACGGAGTCGATGATGAAGCGAGATGCTGGGGTAAAGGACTCAGGGCAACTGATTCCGGGTCACGGCGGCATTTTAGATCGGGCTGATAGTTACGTGTTTACCGCTCCCCTGGTGTATTATTTCGTCACCCTCCTGTTACCTCTATTACCTCGCTAGGAAGGGTTTTCTACACGATTAGGGCAATTGGTAAGTAAAGCTTGATGGTGAAAATCTCTTTTCTCTGCCTTTCTCTGTGTCCTACTCACTCCTGAACCCTCAGCCCTCAGCCCTCAGTCCTCAATCCTCAATCCTCTACTCCTCAATCCTCAATCCTCTACTCCTCACTCCTCAATCCTCAGCCCTCAGCCCTCAGCCCTCAATCCTCAGCCCTCAGCCCTCAATCCTCAGCCCTCAGCCCTCAGCCCTCAGCCCTCAGCCCTCAGCCCTCAGCCCTCAGCCCTCAGTCCTCAGCCCTCAGCCCTCAGCCCTCAGCCCTCAGCCCTCAGCCCTCAGCCCTCAGCCCTCAGCCCTCAGCCCTCAGCCCTCACTCCTCACTCCTAATTTTTATTCGGCTGGAATCACATTAATCCGTCCGCGACAAACTAACTGACCCGGAATCACACTTAATTCCTGAATATCTACTTCTGAGCCTAAATCTATCTTGAATGTATCCAAATCGCCTCGAAGCAGTTCCTGTTGCGTCTCGATACAGGGGGACTCTAAAAGCAGTTCGTGAGGACTGGCTAACTGTAAACTTGTTCGCAACACCAAGGGCGTGGCTTTACCCGATTGGTCTGTTAAAATGCCGCTGAGTTTCAAATACTCAGGATCGATGGTAATCTGTTGCCAACTGATTTGCTGGTCTTTTAAGATGTCATCTGGGTGCGTTGGAACTGCTTGGAGCAGTGTCCTTAGTAAATCGGTTAAAGCGGTGGCTAATAAAGGTGCTGGGAGGGATGCCTTGAGGTCTGCCTCCTCTAGTATTAGCTCGCCGGAAACTGGAATGGGTTCGAGAAGGCGTAAAGGTTTACCCCTGAGAACTTGACCCAGGTTGATGCGAATGTTTTCTCCAGTTAACTGAATATGTGACAAATGCAGTCCTTGATAGACTGCATGGCTGGCGGCGATAAAGACTTGGGGGATATAACCTGTAAGGATTTGGCGATCGCTTCCAAAAATTTTCAACTGGAGGTTTTCAACTTGCGAAACTTGCGATCGCAACCACAGCCGCAGCGCTGGTGATAGCGTTGTGCTGATAATCCGGCTCCCTTGCTTAGATGTCAATGGCTTTCTTCCTGTAATATTTGTACATAGTCTAATTAGAGGTCAATTTTGGGTTTTAGACTGGCGATTCCTCCAAAATCCTAAATCTAAAATCAAAAATCCCCCGTAATCTAGACGAGGCACTGCCTCGACAAACTAAACTCTAACCCTTATTCAGTCGTAGCTCGATCTCGCCTATGGCCGAAAGGCTACAAAAAATTCTCTCCCAGTGGGGTATCGCCTCCCGCCGCCAAGCTGAAAAAATGATTGAAGCAGGGCGCGTGCGGGTCAATGGTACTGTTGTTCGTCTGGGGCAAACAGCGAATCCAGAACAAGACCGGATTGAAGTTGATGGCAAACTTGTACTCCCAGCCGCTCGTCCTCAAATGCTCTATATCTTGCTTTACAAACCTGCTGGGGTAGTTTCTACTTGCCGCGATCCCCAAAAGCGCCGTACCGTTCTTGATTTACTACCTCCCCCACTCCGAGAAGGTCAGGGACTCCATCCAGTTGGACGCCTAGATGCCGAATCCACCGGCGCGTTATTGCTCGCAAATGACGGTCAAATGACGCTACGCTTGACCCATCCTCGATATCATCTCCCTAAAACTTATCAAGTTTGGATTCAGGGTCATCCCTCTGAAGAGGTACTAAAATCCTGGCGTCAGGGTATTCTACTGTCAGGAAAAAAGACCTTGCCCGCTCAAGTTCGCGTACTGGCTGTGCGGGGTTCCCAAACCTGCTTGGAAGTGATTCTCACAGAAGGGAGAAACCGACAAATTCGACGCATTGCTGAGCAACTGGGCTATCCCGTCATTCATCTACACCGTGCCGCGATTGGTCCCATTTGCCTAGAACGAACAGGGGAGCCTATGTTCCCTGGTACTTATCGTTTTCTGGAAGATTTTGAAATCAGTTTTCTACAAAACCAAGTCAACCTAACATCAATAGAAGTGCCAGCAGACATCAAGGAGCGCCGTGTATGAAGGAGAATCCACTTCATCTTCAGCAGCAACAAGTTGAGAAGCTAAAAGAACTGGGGTCTCGCCTCCGTCAAGTGCGTGAGGAACAGTCCATGTCCCTAGAGGAAGTTGGCGACCAAACCAGGATTCAAGTTCGTCTGCTCAAGGCAATTGAGGAAGGTAAGCGCGAAATATTGCCAGAGCCAGTCTATATTCAAGGCTTTATCAAGCGGTATGCTGATGCACTGGGATTAAATGGGGTAGAGTTCTCTCACACTTTTCCCACCGGGCCGGTTTTCCAGCTCATCAAGCCTACCTGGCGGTATTTGCCATCAGCTCAACTGCGACCGATTCATCTTTACTTGATCTATGTGTTTCTGGTGATTGGGGCAGTGAATGGTCTGTCTTACGTGGTGAATCGTCCGACTGTAGAAGTGAGTAATGGTGAGACCAACCGGCTAGAGCCAAATCAGTCGCTAGAAAAAGCCAATGCAGCCAATACGGACTCGCTGGAGCAGTTAGGGCCACTCGCTCCAGCGTTATTCAGCAGCAATACCAGTCAAACAGGTAAGCCGGTACGAGTTGGCGTAACCGTCAAAACCCCGTCCTGGGTTCGGGTAGTGGTGGATGGCAAGACGCAGTTTGAGGGAATGCTGCCCGAAGGCACTCAGCGCACCTGGGTTGCAGATGAGACACTGATTGTAAAAGCTGGCAATGCGGGTGGTATCTTAGTCGCTTTTAATGATGAAAAGGCGAAGAAACTGGGTGCCCCCGGTAAAGTTCGGGAAGTAACCTTTGCCGCTAATCCTGGGTCTTAATGAGTGCTGAGGAGGGTTAGGCTAGGGGCGTAGCGCTTTTCTTTAAAGACAGGCGCTATCAACCAGTGACGCGAGTGAAGGCCCAAGTCCTCATCCCTCAATCCTCATCCCTCAATCCTCAACCCTCATCCCTCATCCCGCAACCCTCATCCCTCATCCCGCAACCCTCATCCCTCATCCCGCAACCCTCATCCCGCAACCCTCATCCCTCATCCCTCAACCCTCATCCCTCATCCCTCATCCCTCATCCCGCAACCCTCATCCCTCATCCCTCATCCCTCATCCCGCAACCCTCATCCCTCATCCCTCATCCCTCATCCCTCAGTCCTCAGTCCTCAGTCCTCAGTCCTCATCCCTCAGTCCTGATTCTTAATCGGGGCGCGACCAAAAGTTTCAGTTAGGGTTTTGAGGCGAAAGCCGATCTCTTTGTTCACCGCCTCAGACCGATACCGCCACTCCCAATTCCCCTCTGCTTTGCCGGGAAAATTCATTCTGGCATCGTTCCCCAATCCCAAAAGATCCTGAAAAGGAATAATTGCCTGATTTGCCACCGAACCCATCGCCAGTCGGATTGCATCCCAGTGGATGCCTTCGGAACTGATGCAACCCACATAACGCAGAAGCTTCTCCCTTTCATAGTCTGAAAGTTGATAGAACCAGCCTACAGTGGTGTCATTGTCATGGGTGCCGGTGTAGACCACACAGTTGCGCGGATAGTTAAAAGGCAAAAAGCCGTTGCCAGAATCCGAACCAAAGGCAAACTGTAAAATCTTCATCCCCGGAAATCCAAACTTATCTCGCAGCGCCTCAACCTCTGGGGTAATCACGCCCAAATCCTCAGCCAGGATGGGTAGCTTGCCTAATTTGTCGTTGAGTAGCTTAAAGAAAGCTTCTCCGGGAGCCTCAATCCACTCCCCATTCATGGCAGTCGTTTCGCCCTGCTTAACCGCCCAATAGGCTTGGAACCCTCGGAAGTGGTCAATCCGAATAATGTCAATATAATCCAACAAAGACTCAAAGCGCTGTATCCACCACTTAAAGTTTTGCTGCTGCAACTTCTCCCAGTTATAGACTGGATTGCCCCACAGCTGACCTGTGGCGCTGAAGTAGTCGGGTGGAACTCCAGCCATCAGCGCCGGTTCCCCGGTTTGTTCATCCAAGCAAAAGATGTCTGGATGCGACCAGACATCGGCACTATCGTGAGCCACATAAATTGGAATATCGCCAATAATCTCAATGCCGCCCAAGTTGGCATAGCTTTTCAGTTGAGTCCACTGGCGGAAAAATTCAAACTGCAAGTATTTGTGGTAATAAATCTCATCATTCAGCCGCTGCCGCCACTGTTCTAAGGCTTCCGGTTGGCGTTTGGCAATTTCCGGTTCCCAAGTATACCAACTAGCGTGTCCGTGGGCTTCCCGGAGCGCCATAAATAAGGCATAATCATCAAGCCAGTCAGCCGCCTTACAAAAACTTGCAAATTCCTGTTGCTGCAAGGGTGACGCTTTGGCTTTAAAGTTTTCGCAGGCTTTGGCGAGCAAAGGCATTTTGGTCTGGATCGCCCGCTCAAAATCCACCCTGTCTAGGGGAAATTCTGGCAATCCAGAAAAATCGTCGTCGGTTAGTAATCCTTCGTCGCGCAGTTTTTCAGGGCTAATCAGTAAGGGATTTCCCGCCAGTGCTGAATAGCACATATAGGGAGAATTGCCATAGCCGGTTGGTCCTAATGGCAAAACCTGCCAAAATTGCTGGGAACTCTCCACCAAAAACTCAATAAAGCGATAGGCTTCTAAACCGAGATCGCCGATGCCAAACCGGCTGGGAAAACAAGTGGGGTGTAGCAAAAGGCCACTGGATCTAGGAAACGGCATAAATAACCTGATGGAGAGGATGCGAACGATTTGAGATTATCATGGGACGCAGAAGTTTGACACCCACTCCTAGGGAGGGTTGCATTTGGTATTTCAGCCGTCAGAAGTGACAGCGATCGCGGCAGAATTAATTCAGCCATTTTTCCCTCGATCCCGCTCGTTTGGGGGCAATATATCAGAATGACTTACCGAAACCCTGCTCCGACTGTCGATATCATTATTGAACTGCTCGATCGACCGCATCGACCGATTGTATTAATTGAGCGCCAAAATCAACCTTATGGTTGGGCAATTCCGGGTGGCTTTATTGATTACGGGGAGAAAGCGGAAGCGGCGGCGCGGCGCGAAGCGGAGGAAGAGATTAGCTTACAGGTGGAGTTAATTGAACAATTCCAGGTGTATTCCGATCCCAGCCGCGATCCGCGAACTCACACGATGAGCGTTGTGTTTATCGCCACGGCAACGGGCGAACCTCAAGCTGCTGATGATGCCAAGGCTGTCGGAATTTTTGAATCTTGGCGAATTCCCACCGATTTATGCTTCGATCACGACAAAATCCTACACGATTATTGGCGTTATCGGCATTACAGGATACGCCCTCGGTTGTCTTGAGGCGGTTTATGGCGAATGGGTAATGGTTTTTTAGGTAAGGTTAAACTTAAATAACAGAAGGGATAAGTTATAAACTGCCTCTACTCGCTATGATGCAACTTCAGAGAAATCGCACGTTTGCCGCTACTCTGCTTCACCGGCGGCAGCGACTCGCCGAGCTAATTGATTTTCCAGTTATTCTCTGGTCTGGGCGTAGTAGTTCCCGAAATTATCCGGCAAATACTTTCCCGTTTCGCGCCAGCAGTCATTTCCTCTATTTTGCGGGGCTACCTCTGGAAAATGCGGCGATCCGACTCGAAGCCGGGAAACTAGAACTGTTTATGGATGATGCGTCTCCTGCAAGTGCCCTCTGGCATGGAGAAATGCCCAAACGTGAGAAAATTGCCCAAGCGATTGGGGCGGATGCAGCATTTTCGATGGCAGAATTGGAGTTACGCTCAGCCGATGCTGCGACTATCTCGGTGCAGGATGCTGCTACTGGGCAGCAACAAGCTCAGATAATGCATCGCGCGATCGCATCCGCAAATGCATCTGAGGGAATTGACAGGGAGTTAGCACGAGCGATTGTATTGTTGCGACTCAGCCACGATGCAGGTGCTTTGGCAGAATTACGACAAGCTGCATCTGTCACCGTGGAAGCTCACTTAGCGGGAATGGCTGCCATACCCAGCGCCAAGTTGGAGGCAGGTGTGCGTGCGGCAATGGAGAGTGTCATCATCTCTCATAATATGAGCTGCGCTTACCCCAGTATTGTCACCGTTCACGGGGAAGTTCTCCACAATCAGCAGTATTACCACCCCCTGCAATCGGGAGGCTTGCTGCTGGCGGATGTGGGTGCTGAAACATCGATGGGCTGGGCAGCAGATGTCACGCGGACTTTGCCTGTATCAGGTAAGTTTTCTTCTACCCAAAGAGATATTTATAATTTGGTTTTGGCGGCTCACGATGCTTGCATTGCCCAAATCCGCCCGGATGTGGAGTATGGGGATATTCATCTCCAGGCAGCGACTGTGATTGCCCAAGGGTTGGTGGATTTAGGCATTCTGCGAGGTAATGCTGAAGATTTGGTAGAAATGGATGCTCACGCCCTATTTTTCCCTCACGGAATCGGTCATTTGGTGGGTTTGGATGTCCACGATATGGAAGATTTGGGCGATTTGGCGGGGTATGAAGAGGGGAGAATTCGGAGCGATCGCTTCGGTTTAGCTTATCTCCGGCTGAATCGCCCCTTACGCTCTGGAATGTTAGTCACCATTGAGCCAGGATTCTATCAAGTTCCGGCAATTTTAAATGACCCCGATTTTCGGGCAAAATATCAGGATGTGGTGAATTGGGATCGCCTTTCTCAGTTTGATGATGTACGCGGAATTCGCATAGAAGATGATGTTTTAGTAACACAATCAGGCAGCGAAGTTCTAACAGCAGCATTGCCAACAGATGCCGATTTAATTGAGTCTCTAGTTAAGAGAGAATCCCGCGCTTTTTTCGGAACAGGGCAACCCATGACTGGAAAAGCACCCGCCGGTATTCCTACTTTTATTAAGCGTTGTCGCGCAATTTTTGAACAAGTTAGCCCCCAATTGATGAAAGATCATGCTGACTGGTTTATCGCGATTGAGGCAGATAGCGGTGAGTATTTTCTGGATGTAGATCACAAGGTTGCCAAACAAAAGGCGCTTGAGAAATACCCGGATGGGTTAATTTCTACTTTACAACTGGTTGAGTAAGTTCCTGTCGGCAAGAAATCCTTTGGAAAAGCCTAAAGGAATTTTTTCCTTCCCCTTTACCGATTTGCTTTTCTCCAGGGATATTTGCTTTGCTTAGTTTTGGGCGTATTGTAGCAATTCCTATGCCTTTATTAGCGATTAGCTGAATGAATAATGCTGGTGCCCTATGCAATGATTCAAAACTTTTAAAAATACAATTTTCTTGGAAAATGTATCGCCAGTAACTACTCGCCATGCCTTGAAGAGGTATTCTTAGATAATAGAAATATGTCTCAAAAAATTATTATCAGGTATTTCTTCCTTATCGATTTTAGTATATCAAAAAAAATCAAGAAAGTCCATAATTCTAGAAAAAAAACTTCCAGAATGGGTGAATTTATAACCCACCCATTCAAACCTAAAAACTCATTGATAAGAGCTATTGGGCTTTTAATTTCCGTTCTTTAAGTTTAAGTAAGATATCGGCATGAACCTCGCGAGTGAGAGGATAAAAGTATGCCAGGATTAAACCACCAATCAAGGCAATTGTTGGCAGAGGCCCAATTGCGATGCGAATCGCTAAAAGTGCAGAATCCGGTTGAATTGGGGCTAAGTTGTCTGGGGTAGACCGAATATATTGATTCCACTCCAGGCTTTTCAAGACTAAAGCCACTGCAACAGCTAAACTGACTTTTTGCAGGAACACCATGAAGCTGTAAAAAATCCCTTCCCGCCGCTGTCCGGTTCTTAGTTCATCTAATTCAATCACATCTGGCAGCATCGACCACGGGATCAAATAAGCAGTAGAAACGCCAAAACCTGCCATCACCGCCAGCACGTACATGAAAGCAATTTGACCGGGCTGTAAGAAAAACAATCCCGCCTGTGCAATAATCCACACGCTCATTCCCATAAAATAAACGGCTTTTTTACCGAATCGCTGGCTAAGCTTACTCCAGATAAACAGCATCAACAATGCTGTTCCCTGCACCGCTAGAATTACTTGGGCAACGAGTGCATCGCTTAAGCGCATCCAACTGAGAACAAAATAAGGAATGATCGCAGCAGTGACCTGGACAGCTAACCAGGAACACAGATAAATTCCCACAACATATAAAAAGGGGCGATTGCTCAAAACAATCCGTACTTGTTCCAAAATTGGGAGGGAAACAGGTTGCTCAAAGGTGGGATTTTGTGCCGCCCTTGCCAAAATGCGATCGCGTGTCCCCCAAATACACAAATAAATAGGTAAGACCGACAAAATTGCACAAACGACGCCCATCACCCAATATTGCTGGATGCGGTCATTAGGAATCAAAGCGGCGATGATTCCGAACGCAATTACAGATACGATACTTCCTCCAATGGAGAAAGCAAACCGATAGCTGTTGAGATTGGTGCGTTCGTTGTAGTCCTGAGTAAGTTCTGGAGTTAGGGCAGTGTAGGGTAAATTAACAGCGGTGTAAAACGAATTAAACAAAATCGAAATGACTATGTAATACCAGAACAATCCCCATTGATTCGCAGAGTCATTGGCGCTAAATCGAGGAACTAGCCACTGCAAAAAGAATGTGATTCCAAACGGAATCGCCCCATATAACATCCAGGGAAGCCTACGCCCCCAGCGTGGCGAGTTTGTTCTGTCGCTAAGCACCCCGACAATCGGATCGTTTATTGCATCCCAAACCTTGCCAATCAGGAGAATCCAAGTCGCTAGTCCAGCGGCGATTCCGGCGACATCGGTCAGAAAATAGGCGGTATAAAACACCCCAATATTTGCGGTGATAGCAGCACCCACATCACCGGCACCATAAGCCAGTTTGGTACTCAATTTTAGCTTTTCGCTGTCGGGTGTCGCGGCGGCATGGTTAGAAGAGGAAGAATCACTCATGGCAGTTGGCTGATGGCAGGGGGAAGTTGAAAATTTCAAAAAAGTATCGCATCTGTCTCCCAAGAGCGGGAATTTCTATAGCATTTGTTCTATAGCATTTGTACTGTTCTCTAAACTTGTGGAATTGTGTCTGTTATACCAGAGCTTTACGTGTCATGGTCAGAGTACCACCAAAAAATCGAACAGTTAGCGGCAATCATTTATCAATCCGGCTGGGACTTTAACCAGATTGTCTGCCTTGCTAGGGGCGGTCTACGGGTGGGTGATATTTTATCGCGAATTTACCGCAAACCGTTGGCAATTTTAGCTGCCACTTCTTACGGTGGCACAGGCGATCGCTTCCGGGGTTCTCTCGCCTTTGCCCGCGATCTCACCATGACTTCCCCTCATCTGGGTAGCCGCATTCTCCTGGTGGATGACTTAGTTGATTCTGGCATCACCCTTCGGGAAGCCATCCCTTGGCTGAAACATCATTATGCTGCTGATGTCGAGCAGATTCGTACCGCTGTCATCTGGTACAAAGCTGGGTCTGCGATCGCGCCTGACTACTACGCGGACTATCTACCAGAAAACCCCTGGATTCACCAACCCTTTGAAAAATACGAACAGATCGATCCATCCGAGTTAGCCCAAAGATATGTTGCTGTTTCAGCGACCAAATAACACCAACCAAACCGGCAGGGTCAACAAAAGTCCTATAGTCCCGACAACCAGCGCCGTCACGGTTAAATCTCGGTCGAGATTGTAGGCTTCCGCCAAGATGAGCGTGGCAAAAGCGGGAGGCATTGCCATCTGTAAAACGATGACCAGATGGGGTGGTCCACTCACACCCAGCAGGCCAACTCCGCCGCCCAGCACCAGCGGAACTAGCAGCATTTTAATCCCCAAGCTGACAGATGCCGACGGGAGGCTACCCCAGGAAGAAAGCTGGCTTAGGCGCATTCCGATTAGCACCAAAGCCAGTACAACTCCACTCCAAGCGATAATTTGCAGCAACTGTTCAGCTGGTTCGGGCAGTGGGAAGTTGCGAAAACCCAGCCCAAAACCAAAACTCCACAGCGCTGGATTAATCAGCACTGCCTGTAGGGGCGTCTCCCCGCCCTTCCCCACCCGAATACCAAAACGAGCCGCCAAGACAACGCCCAAGCCGTAGGCTCCCAGCGTGGTGCCCATCAGGTCATAAAACAGCGCCCAGCCAAAGTATTGCTGCCCTACGAGAGCTAGGGTGACGGGATAACCCAAGTAGCCGGTGTTCCCGACCATTGAGGCTAATAGAAAACTTCCTTGAGTGGGTTTACTCCAAGCTTTTTTGGGGAATTGCGAGGCTTGCCTTCCCATCCAAAACCAGGCTAATCCGGCTCCCACCAAAATTGCCACCCAAGCCGCGACGGGTGCAATCCAGATTGGTCCAGATAAGTCGGCGTGACGCAGAAACGCCACAATGCCAATTGGTACTCCAATCCAAAAGAGAAACTTACCTAAATAGGTGGGAACGACTTTGGGCAGTTGGCGACCCAAAACCCATCCCAACAAAATGCCGCCACCTAGCCGGAAATAGAGTTCCAGCAGTTGAATTCCTATATTAGGCATCGTCTCATGGGTTGTCAGCAGAAGTATTAGACTGGCACCTGTACGATACTTTGTCAGCCTCTATTCATGTTAAGCATCAGGGTTGATGATGAGGCATCTGGAAATACACGGCAGCTGTTGATAGACTTCGCTCAGTCTAAAATGCTTGTTAAAGTTAAGTGTTGAGTCTCAGTGCCGTTGTTGGATATCTAAGAATTGATAACTAACCACAAAAACAACAGGAGTGGCTCTTTTGGAAAACGCGGGTATGCCTGGAAAACCACCCAAGGTCTCGGCACTGCCGATAGACGATATTCCGGAGGCGTTGCGGGATACGCCGCACCTCAGACGACGCCAGCGACAGTGGCAGCCGATTCTCCTGTTTGGCGGTTTGTTGGGATTGGGAGCGATCGCGCTGATTATCGGTATCTTACTCCCCCGTCCCGTACCCGAATCGAATGCGTCAACGCCTGTCCAAAATGAAATTCTAGGCATTCAAACGCCTCCAGCCACAGCAGAAGCCAATACCCTCTTTGGACACTTTCCCTACCAAGAGGCACCCCAGTCCGAACTTGAGGCGATTACAGCGGATGGTCGCTTGAAAATGCGTCACACTGCCGCCAGACAATATACAGCGATGGTAGCAGCGGCGCGAGCTTCCGGCATTATCATCGTGCCAATTTCCGGATTTCGCTCTACTCGCGAACAGCAGCATTTATATTTTGACACCAAGGCGCAGCGCGGACAGTCAGCCGCCGAACGGGCAAAAGTGAGTGCGCCTCCCGGTCACAGCGAACATCATACTGGGTACGCGATAGACGTGGGTGATGGAAGAGTACCAGCAACGAATCTCAGTCCTAACTTTGAAAATACTGCGGCTTTTAAGTGGCTTCAGAAGAACGCCCCTTACTATAGCTTTGAGATATCGTTTCCCCGCAACAATCCCCAGGGCGTTAGTTATGAACCGTGGCACTGGCGCTATGTAGGCGATCGCGATAGTCTGGAAACATTTTACAAAGCCAAACAATTCGGAAAAAATTAAAAATTAGGATTGTGAATTTTTAATGCAAGCATTTTTAATTTTTAATTCACTTAGACCTCAATATCATGCAACAAACTGCCCTAAATCTAATTGCCATTGGCGTCTTTGCGATAACGCTTTCTAGTTTGTTGGGGCCAATGTTGAACATATCACCGACAATCCCCGCGATCGCAACGATTAGCATTATGGGACTGGCAACCCTTGACACCCTCAGCTTCCAAGGCAAAGGCATGACGCTACTTTTGGAGTTGTTTGCCGGTGCTGACTCCAAATATCGCGATCGCGTATTGCGGCATGAAGCCGGTCATTTCTTCGTCGCTTACTTACTAGAAATTCCCATCACCGGCTACACTCTCAGCGCCTGGGAAAGCTTCAAGCAAGGAAATCCTGGGCAAGGTGGGGTGATATTTGATACCCAAAAATTGCAGCAAGAAACGACAACGCCTTGGGAGATGCAAGTCATACTGGATCGATTCTGCACCGTCTGGATGGCAGGTATCGCCGCCGAGATTTTGGTATACGGTAGCGCTGAGGGAGGCGCAGAAGACAGGCAAAAAATTAGAGATGTGACACTAGGACGGCAGGAAAGCGGCGTTCAGCAGAAAGAGCGTGCCAGTGCGATCCAAGCACGGACTCTAATTGAGGAAAACTATCCCGCCTACGAAGCGCTGGTGGCGACGATGGAAGAACGCGCCTCAGTCGAGGAGTGTTATCAGGTGCTTCAGCAACATCTTGTTAGGAGTTAATCATCAGTAGTCATTAGTTAATTACCAATTCATAGAATTAATCGAAAGTTTTTTTCTCTGCATCCTAGACTTCACCTACTTTTTTCTGGTATACTAATCTTGATAAGGAAGAACTAGGCTATGATAAATTTTTTAGACAGATTTCTATTATCTAAGTATACCCCTTTCAGCCCCAGCAAGTAGTAATTTCCAATACACTTTCTGTAGTTTTTAACAGGTAAAAATTGAGCGAGAGAATTTCTACCTTTTCCCCAATTAGCAATTATTCACTAACAACCCGATTGCGACCATCAGATTTGGCTTGCAGAAGGTTTTGATCGGCGCGTTGCAGCAAATTCACTCCTTTAATATCGTCCGTCGCATTTAGGGTGCCTGTCCCCAGACTGATCGTAATCGTGAGTGCCAGGGTGGGATTAATTCTGAAGGGTTGTTCGCAGATCAAGCGACACAGACGGTGCGCTACCATCGGAGCCTCTTTAACATCTGTGTCGCTGAGAATCACGACAAATTCCTCACCTCCGTAGCGGAAGAGAGTGTCTTGAAAGCGCAGGCTGTGTTGCAGACGGGCGGAGAGTAGTTGCAGAACGCGATCGCCGATCAGATGCCCGTAGGTGTCGTTAATAGACTTAAAATAGTCCACATCCAACATCACTAAACTCAGCGGTATTGAGCGAGTCCGAGCATTTTGAATCTGCCGGGGCAATTCCCATTCCAAAGCGCGACGATTATTCAATTCTGTTAGCGGGTCAGCCAGCGCCATTGTTGACAATAAATCGTTGGTTCGTATCAATTGGCGATAGTTTTGTACCTTACGTAATCCCATCTGAATTTGCGCCGCCAGTAAGCGGTCTTGCAACTCGATCTCTTCTTGTGCAAGGGCAGCACTCCTTCTTCTGAGTGGGGCAATTTGCAAGTAAGCATCTGCTCCTTTTTCTAAAGCTTCTGCCATAAGTGCCAACTTCCGGTGCCGATCGGAAAGCGTTTGTTCGCGGGCAAGTTCGGGTCTGTCTTCTATCAAGATGCAGTAAATCCCTGCTAGTTGGGCGTGTTGTTTGAGCTGATAACAGAATTCCAAACTGCCCTCCAGACTTGCCTGCAAAATTAAGATATAGGGCAGTCGATTTTCCAGCAGCGGGATGACCTCATCTAGCTGGGAGGCAGCCTCAACTGTGCCACCCACTAAAGCGCCGATTCGCTTCAGAAATGTTGCCAGAAATGCATCAGTTCCAACAACTAGAACAAAAGCATCCATTAGCGTAGGTATACCGGAAGAATCAAGGCTCTTTCCCTGTTGACGAAACGTGAGAATTTCTACCACTAGAGTTTTTAGGCAGCAACGAAGGAGACGAACAGATAGATGACCCTAGACTGGATGAGCGTGTATTGTAGAGCGAAGAAGCGATCGCGCTGGCGTATGCCGCTATACAAGGCTTCTGACCGCTATGCCATTGAACCGGGCAGTCTTTACCAAACCCTAACCCAATCGTTGGCACTTCTGACACACTCTGTTACATTCTCAGTTTGCTACAAGTATTAGAGATGGGAATCCCATTGGTGGCGGATAACTTTGCAAAGTCTTCATAAAAAACTGCCACACTACCCAGCCAGGGCTATTTCATTCTAGACAGAGAGGGTGAAATCCAGTAAGCTAAAGCTCAACGAATTTTTCTTATCGAGCTATGAGAACGCTTGCCATTGTGGAAGCCTTTTCCAGTTTGCCTGACGCACGACG
>NZ_JBHZGO010000043.1:0-21126 GCF_042747725.1 Coleofasciculus sp. H7-2 | reverse complement strand
CTTTCCTGGTGCTACTAGCGTTGTGGAACCACACCGACTCCATCCCGAACTCGGAGGTGAAACGCAACTGCGGCGAAGATACTCGGCGGGTGACTGCCTGGGAAAATAGCTCAGTGCCAGGTTAATTTTTAGATAGAGTATAATAAAGGGTCGCTCTTTAAGAGCGACCCTTTATTATAGGATTGAGCTAATGCAAGCTGCTTTCTTTCCACTGTGCGAATGCGAAATAAGGTTTCATAGATGTAGAAGCCGTTTCCTGGTAGTTTGCTTGTTGTTAGTAAATGCTATTTTGGGGATACCCTCTCTAATAGAAATCTGGGGCATGGGTCATGGCAAATCACTGGGCGATCGCAATTGGCATCAATCAATATCAGTTTTTTCAGCCTCTTAGCTATGCCCAAGCGGATGCACAGACGCTGTGGCAGTTTCTGGTTGACGAAGCTGGATGGTCAGCAGACGAGTGTCTGCTGTTAACCGACACCTCACCGCCGATTAGCGAAGAGTCAACCTACCCTACCAAGGAAAACCTGCTGGATTGGTTTGATGAGTGGTGCCATGCGCCAGTAAACGTGGATGATTCGCTCTGGTTCTTTTTCAGTGGCTATGGGGTGACTCTGGACGGGGAGGATTACCTGATGCCCAGTCAAGGAAACCCAGATGAAATAACGGAAACTGGTATATCAGTAAGATCGCTCTTTACCACTCTCAAAGAGTCGGCAGCTAAAAATGTTTTGGTGCTGCTAGATATAAACCGCAGTCAGGGCGGTCAAGCGGGTGCAAAGGTAGGGGCACAGACTTTGGAATTAGCCCAAAAGATGGGTATTGCCACAGTACTGTCCTGCCAAGTTGACCAGTTTTCTTACGAAGCGTCCTCGCTGGGTCATGGATTATTTACAGCAGTACTGCTAGAAGGACTGCGATATAACCAAGGCAAGACTTTGGAGAGTCTGGAGCATTATCTGCGATCGCACCTGCCGGAGTTGAGCGAACACCACTGGCGACCTGTTCAGATACCTTTGAGTGCAATACCCTCTTCGGCAAGTAACTACAAACTCCCAACGCTCCTCCCGAACGGAGTGATGAACTGGAATGCGACATTAGCTTCAGATACGCCTCCAGCAGCTTCCACCTCTGGTATGCAGAACGTCGGAAACATGGATCGTCAGGAGGCTACTCCGGGTATGGTGGCGCATAATAACGCATCTGGTACAGCCGCCTTGACCCAGAAGCCAACTTCTAAAGCATCGGAGACAAAGTATAACCCTTCCGGCATCCGCTCAGCGCTCGGTCAAGGTGCTATCGTCCCCCAGACAAGTGGGAAATCTACAAGGGTAGTAGATGACACACCCTGGTGGCTGAATCTGCTTTTGTGGTGCGGTGGTATCGCACTGGTAGTGGCATTGATAGGGGGGGTATTTCTCCGTAACCGAGCCGCATTTATCGGTCAGCAGGCAATAAATACCTCAACAGATGCGACTCCTGGCAGCACCACACCGACTGCTGTATCGTTACAGTCAGCTTCTTCTTCCGCATCCCAGAATGGAGTGGGGGGCACACAGACCCAAGCGGGGGCGAATCAAGCGGTGTTGGATAAAGCAAGAACTTTGATCGTCCCAAATCAAGCTTCTCAGTTTAGTCAGGCGATCGCAGAAGCCCAGAAAATAAAACCAGGTGAACCCCTCCACGAACAGGCACAGCAAGATATTGCACGCTGGAGTGGTGTGATTCTGGATTTAGGCAACGGACGGGCAAAACAAGGGCAGTTTGATAAGGCGATCGCGGCAGCACGACTGGTTCCAGAGGATAATCAGTCCATTTATAAAGAAGCTCAAGAAGCGATCGCCAGCTGGCGTGAAAAAGCACAGCAGCAGCGAACCAACAAAATCCTCCTCCAATCTGCCAAAGGATTAATCCAACCCGGACAAGCTTCGTCTTACACTCGCGCGATCGCCGCTGTTCGCAAAGTACCCCCCGATCAGCCTGGATATGCCGAAGCACAACCGTTAATTGCCCAGTGGAGCAAAACGATTTATCAGACAGCGCAGACTCGCGCCTCTGATGGAAGGCTTAAAGATGCTATTCAGACGGCGGCTTTAGTCCCAAAAGACACACCCACCTATACGACTGCCCAGAAGGCAATTGACCAGTGGCAAAAAAAGGTAAAAGGTACAAAGTAAAAGCCAAGTCTGCAAAAGACAAAACCTTTTCGGCTATTAGCTTTACCACCCTTGCATTGCCACTAAATCAATACAAAGTTGATTAATTGCTTCTCTATCTACACTTCGAGGCAGGGTAGATTTAGCGTAGGCTTCATCGAGTCCTTTGTACAAGTTGTTAGCGATCGCCATGACTTCTTCATAGCGATACTCACCGTTTTTAATGGCTAGCAATTCCCGTGCATCTCCGATCTCTCGGCGATCGACCACTAAAGTTTGTGTCTCTAAAATTTCAATACCTGTTCTTAATAACCGGATAGCCTGCATCGCAAATTTAGAGTCATACCCCACTTTAGCTTCCATCGCTGCCCGTGCTGGATTGCGATTTTTCTTCCATTGTTGGTAGTTATCGTATTCTCGGCGGGCATTTTGATACTGCTGACTTTTTTGCAGTAGTTTAATAAATTCTTCCGAGCTGTTGGTAAGTTTCCGCGTATACTCCAGCGGTTCTTCTGGTAAAGCGTATTGCTTCAATACTCCCTTAAAATCAATTTCGGCAATTAGCAAATGATAAAGTTCCTGTGCTTCCTCCAAAAATTGAATCCGGTCTCTAATTAACAAGTAGAGATATTCTAGAAACGCCTGAATTTCACCCACCGTCAGCGGTTGGGCAGGCTCTAACCCAAAGTCTTCTGGCTCAGGTTTTCTGGTTGGTGGTTCGAGTAACCAGCGGCGGTGAGACTCTAATTTTTTTATTTGGGCATAACCGTATCCTGCATAAGTGTGCTTCACCTTTTTTGACAGAAACATCTGTTTATGGCGTCTCAAGGTATTACCGACTTCAGTTAAAAGAACATAATCTTTAAACCAGAGAACCTCTAAAATATTTGGGTTGTTGTCGGCAGACAGTTCTAAAAATTTTTTTAGCTCATAAATACAAGTATCTTTAGTGAGATAAGAAAATTTTCCTGGCTCTTCTGTCCAACCTCTATCCTTTTGTTCAATTTGAGAAAATCCCAGGTAATAAGGCTTGGTTGCCACAAACATACCGCGATAGTCATAGTCTGAGGTTTCAGTCGCTAAACCGTAGCCCCTGGAACCTGTCAAAGCAATCAGAATCGTTCTATCTTCAACTTCTTGGCGATTCATAGATTAATCGGATGAGGAATAAGTTTCAAGTTGCTGTTTCTCGTTCCTAGGCTGAGCCTCCTCAGTGCTAAGATAAAGTGCGGATTCTGAACGCACCAACCTGCTGAGCGTCGCCTCCATTACAGCCGTAGTTTGACCGGAAACAGTAAACACCAGTGCCTCGCGGTAAACTCGCTGTGCTGCATGGTGGCTATAGTTGGCGGCACCACTGGAAACGGTAATGGCAGCATGAGCACACCGCACGGCTAAATCAATCGCCCAAACTCGGATTTGCAGACGATCTGCAAAGGGCTTAGGGGGATGTCTGATGGCAGTGCTACAGGCGGTAAGTTCCCGGTCGAGTAACTTAAAAGCTTTGGAAATAAAGGCGTTTGGCTTGGTTAGAGCGGCAGCTTCCAGAATATCAAGTCCAGCTCTAGCGCATCCCAGAACAAAAAAGCCTTGGTGAAGGACATTCTTCAAGTCGTTTTGGTGAATCCAACCCGCAGGCTTGATAGAGACGACACGCTCTTGAGGCAAAAACCAACTGGTAAGATTTGCAGTGACCGTATTGGTTGAGGTCATTGCTGCCAGTTGCATTGGCTGAGTGAATGTAATTGCACTCCCCATATCCTGATACCTCGTAACAAAAGGCACAATGCCAAAGACCGCGCCCCCATCGGGGAGTGTTGCGGCGACAATAAACTCTTGAAACAAGCCCCAGCCCGTCACCCAAGGCACTTGTCCCTCTAGATGATATCCCCCTTCAACCGGAAAGGCTTTCACAGTTGGGTTGCCCTGCCGCCGCAATTGAGAGAAACCGACGCCGACTAAAATCTGCCCGTTGCTCATAAGGGGAAGATACTGGCATTTAAGAGAAGAATTTTTGCTGGCGACAAGCATCCCAGCAGCACTTTGATGTTGAGTCTGCAAGAATGCCAAAGCGCCGGAATATCTTGCTACTAGCTCTTGGAAAGTCCGAAAAGTCTGTTCGCTGACTTCGGAACCACTCCACTCTTGGGGAACTCGCAACGCCAGTAAAGAACGTTCGCCAAGCCCTTTGAGCGCCTCTCGTAGTGCTTCTGGGCTGCTGTCTATCTCTGTGGCTAATGGTGCAACCGATTTTCTTAGATAAGACTCGGCGATGTCTAGCAGGTGTAGCTGGTTATCCATACCTCTACCGTATTGACTTCGCGGCTACTGAGTCCACAATAATCGAAAGCGCTGGTCAAAACCACCTCGCTCTGAGTGTCGTTTTTCTTGTTCTGCCAGAATGGAGGAACGCTCTATTTGATAAGCTGCACACAAGGCATCGATGACTTCGTATAGGTCGGCTAGTTCTTTGACTAAGTCTTGAGAAGTGGCTTCAGCGGCTTCTTGCGCTTCTTCGATGAGTTTATCTCGCAATGCTTGGTGATACTCTGCCTCTGACATTACCTCTACTCCGCACTCTCGTCCTGCTTGATGAATGATTTCGGGAATGCCGTCTCGCACCAGCTTATTGTACTCTTGATGCACTATAGTTCCTCAACTATGAAAGAAATCTTTCTGGGAAAATACCTTACTTTAGAGGATTTTTGCACCTGTACCCAGACTTATCAAAAGTACGCATCCAAAATTCATCCGTTTCCCCAAAACCTAGAAGAAACGCTGCCAGCACTACAAAAGCTAAATCAACTTATTGTAGATCCAATTATTGATTATTTCGGTGTTAATACTTTCCGCTTAACTTATGGCTTTTGTTCTAAAGACCTAAAAAGATGTCTAGGTAAAAAAGATCCAGAAACGGGTCATAAAAATGGTCGGGTTGCACCGGAACTAGACCAACATATGGCGCATGAAGTGAATAAAAATGGTAAATATTACTGCCAACGACTAGGTGCGGCCTGCGATTTTATTATTGTAGGTTTAGCTAGTAATCAAGTTATTGATTGGATATTAAATCAAGAATTACCCTTTGATTCTCTATATTTTTATGGAATCGATAAACCAATTCATATTAGTCATGGTTTTCAACATAAGAGAGATATCAGAACATTTACAACATCGGGACAACCTACACAGAAAGGAATTGAACATTGGGTTGAGTTAGCAAAGGAATTGTAAGGCTAGTTGAAATTAAATTTAATGAACTTTTTTTAAACGCAAAGTTACGCCAAGGAAAGCGCAAAGTTACGCAAAAAAAAGAAACCGGATGTCTTTGTGTACCTCTGCGTTTGCGTTTAAAAAGATGTTATTTTTGTATTTTTCCTTTTATCACGAGCCGCTGTTAATTCCTGAACTCGAATTGGGTCTGCATCTTTACGCCAGCAAATACTATAATCATGTATTTCGGCACAGTGTTCCTTCAAGCATCGTTGCCAATCCAGAAGATTTTTAATAGTACGCTCATCATCTAAAAGTCCCCAGTCTTCTTCCTGTTGAGTAAGTTGGGAAAACTTTTCATAATTCGGATTATCGGGGGTTATGACAGTTTCTTTGCGGTGCAGAATTGGGGGATTATCGGAGTCTTCGTAATCCCGATAGCTGACACTTAAATCTCTCAGATCGATTTGCATACTGGTGTGCAGAACCGGATGAGGCTCAGTGTCAAAATTGGGGTAGAATAAATATGAAATTTTTGGTTTATAGGTGTGAAATTTAATTAATGTGGCTTCATCCATGCGTCCAATTGTACGACTGGCACAGCCTTCGTAGAGGCGCAGCAACGGGTCGAGTTCGGAAAAAGCTGAAACATGAATGATGAAGGAACTAGGATAGAGAGGCGCGTGTTTAAAACCACTGGTACAGCCAACAAAGCTTTGTTGACAGCAGTGAGCAATTACACCGGGGTCGCCTAGACTAAATAGCATTTCCTCAGCTAATTCCCAGGCTTCTTCGTAGGTACCGAATAAAGATTTGATATCGTTACGGACTTCTGGGGGTATTTGTTTGAGCTTCAGATGATTGAACTTGCCTAGCGCGAGATAAACTAAAAGGTCTAAGCGGCGTTTTTGAGCGATCGCATCCCACTCTTTTTGGTCGGTTGCTTGTAAAATGACCTGAAAGGCACGGCGAAAACTACCAAATTCAGCCCTCAAATTTTCCAACTCTGGTGCTTCACCTTTGACTGGCAGACGACCGCGTTCGGTGACAAAAACCATCAGCGGTGCCAGCATTTCTTGATAATCTTCAAATCGCTTGATGTTGGCACGAACTCTGGGAGTTGTGGCGCGGGAACGAAAGCGAGAGGCGCGGTAAGCTTCGGCAAGGCTTTCATCTCGGAAAACAAAGTAAATGCCAAGTGCAACTGGCACCGCATTAACATTAAGAACCTGGTCAATATAAATTTTAAGTTCTTCCTGTTCGTAGTATTTCTGAAAAGTATTGCGGCGAGTAATCACCCCATCGCCGTAGGCAACTTGACCCGTTCCTCGGTCATCAATTAAAACCAGTGCAGCAACAATTAGGACTTTTCCTGTTAACTCCCAGGCGTTTAATAATGCTTCTCGACGCTCATCTGTGCGTTCAATGACATTAATGATATAACCGAGATTGACAATATCAGCGGTGGTGCGGGGGGTATCCGGAGAGTAATAAGGGTCCCAGCCAGCGCTGGTGTAGCCCTTTTCCGCTATGTGCTGAACATCGCTTCCGTAGCCACAACCATAGTCAAAGAAAGTGCTATCTTCACTAAATAAGCTAGCTTCTAAAGCGAGACGCACGGGGCGGGAAAGATTTTTACGAACAATTGCAGCTTTGTGACGCTCTATTTTAGGCAGTGCCAAATGTAGAGAGGTTGGATGTAAGTTCTCTACAGTTTTCCGCCGAATAACTTGATGACCCTGGATTTCGACACCATAATCTTGTAAGCATTCCAACCAACCCCGAAGCGTTCCAATGCCACGGGTTTTGTCTAAAAGCCGCAATTTTTCTTCTTGGCGAGTGAGGTTGGCGAATTTTTCGTAGTGAGGATAATCGGCGGTGACAAAGGTTTCTTTGCGGTGGAGGACAGGGGGATTGTCGCTGGTGCTGTAGTCTCGGTAAGTTGAACTCCCGTCCCGAACATCAATCTGGATGCTAGCTTGCAAGGCGGGATGGGGGTCGGGATCAAAGTCAGGATAGAACAAGTAAGAGATTTTAGGCTGTTCGATGTTGAATTTAATTAGGGTAGCGCCATCAATACGTTCCACCGTTCGTCTTGCATAACCCTCGTATAGCCTCAGTAGAGGGTCGAGGTGAGAAAGTGCTGACACATGAACGTAGAGGGCACCAGGCAGCAATTTACCGATGGGACTTTGTTGGCAGCAGTTGGCAATGATACTCAGGTCGTTCGCGCCCAATAAAATTGGCTCGTCGCTGTCAAACCAGCCATGAAGATTATTTTGAACTTCGGCGGCTAAGTTTTCCAGGTGGGAGCAATCATTGCTAACAGCAAGGTAGAGGAGAATGTCTTGACGGTGATGTGCTTTAGCGCAGCGGTTCAGAAACAGCTTTGCATCCCACTCTTCTACTTTGTATGCGTTCAGCATCATGGTCGCACCATTTCCACGAAACAATGATGGATACAAAGTAGACTAAACCTATTAATTCCTAAATTGCTGATTTGCTCATTTCTGTAAAAATAATTTACTTAATTTTGAAATAGTCGGGATTGGGTGGTGGAATATATACAACAAGGTGCAACAAGCGATACAACTAACAGAAGGACATTTCATTTTCTGAGAGTTTCTTGAGCTACTACCGCCTACAGCACCAAGTTTTTGAGCCTGACTACGTCAGCGAATTGCAGGGGCAGATTCTCGCTTGTCCCTATTTTGCGGTTAACAACTTGAACCGCGACTTTATCGGCACGAAGGGATTTTCGGTTGTATTTCAGCGTTCGGGCTTGGGCGAAGTTGAACGAAGTTTTCCCTTTTTCAAATCTTATCTCAATGTGGCTTTGCACTCGACGTGTAATGCCTTCTATCTCAATCCCCTGATGCTGAAGGAGGGTTCCCGCGTAGATCCACACATTGACCGCAGTCTGCGCTCTTACTGCAAGAGTATCGAACCGCCAGCCAGGGTGAGTGTCCTCTATGTTCAAGTGCCACGGGATTTGATGGGAGGAGAGTTAGTGTTACGTTGCCAGAAGCGAAACGTAGGACAAATCCGCCCTCAAGCCAACACGCTGCTAGATTTTCAGGGCGATTTAACTCATTCAGTGAATCAAGTGACCAGTTCAGGGGTTCGTCTCAGTTTGGTTTGCGAGCAGTACAGCTTGTGTGAAGCGGAACTCCAAGAGATTCCAGAGTTTACGATTGAATCGAGGGCAATTAAGTCAAAGGGCAAGAAGAAGGAAAAGCTAAAAATTTAGCGAAATTCTAGAATATGCTGGGCGGTAATCTGGGATTGTTCCAAGTGGGGAACGTGACCGCAATTCTCGATCCAGATGAGTTGAGAAAGAGCGATCGCTCTTTTAAATTTCTCTGCGTCAGCCGTCCCTAAAATCCTGTCAAATTCTCCCCACAGAATCAGCGTCGGCTTGTCGATTTGGGCAATTTTATCGCTCAAAAAGTTGTACCCCCCGCTTTTGGTGAAGGCAATCAGGGCATGATGCCAATTGGGGAGATCCAGGTGCAACGCCGCACAGAGTAAGGCATCGAGGGAGGCAAAGCTTTGATCGTGGTAAGCATTGCGTGAAATGCGATCGCGCACTTTCTGATTTCGCAAAAACGAAGTAGCCAGGTAACTGATGGGAGGAAACAACAACCTGCCGATGTTGGGGGGACTGGCGAAACCAGCGCTATCAATCAACACCAACTTTTGCACCGCTTTCGGGTAAGTGAGGGTAAAATCAATTGCCGCTGCACCCCCCATTGAAGTACCCACCAAAACGATTGGCTGAGCAATCAGCGTTTTCCAGAAGTAGTAGAGATGGGTTTTAATGGCTGTTGGGCTAAACGGGAGTCCCGCAGGTCGTTCGGTAAAGCCGAAACCCAACAAATCCACAACCCACGTTTCATTCTGGGCTGCCAGCAGTGGCAGGAGGCGACGGAACTCGAATATAGAGCTATCGAAGCCATGCAGCAACAGGATGGACGTTCCACCGCTACCCTGATGAACGTAGGTGGTAGCGATCGCCTGTTGCGAAGGAATGGCGATCGCAGTCTGCTCGATACTCTCTGCTAGGGCTATCGAGGTGGATTCTGTCAGCGCTTGGGCTGCGGATGGTAGAAAACGGGTAAACATGAGTTTTAGTTTACCGTGGAGAAGGGTGATACAGAAGTAGAGGTGGCAGACCATAAACCCCTGAGTCACACCAAAACAAAAGGAGATCGGCTCTTGAAAAATCAGTACGCGCAGAATTTACAATTATCAATACTAGGGATTTTCACTGCCTTAGTCCTCTTCATTAGTCTCAATTCTTTTGTAATTATTAACCCAGGTCAGGCAGGAGTCATCAGCATCTTAGGTAAAGCAAGAGATGGAGCCGTGCTAGAGGGCATCCACCTCAAACCACCACTGATATCAGTCGTAGACATCTATGATTTGACCGTGCAAAAATTTGAAGTTCCGGCGCAGAGTTCCACCAAGGATCTACAGGATCTATCTGCTAGATTTGCCATCAACTTTCGCCTCGATCCTACCCAAGTCGTTGAGGTGAGAAGGAAACAAGGAACCTTAGAGAATATCGTCTCAAAAATTATTGCACCGCAGACTCAAGAATCCTTCAAAATTGCAGCAGCCAGGAGAACCGTTGAAGAAGCAATTACCAAAAGAAATGAACTGAAGCAAGACTTTGATACTGCCTTGGGTCAACGGTTAGAAAAGTACGGAATTATCGTACTCGATACCAGCGTAGTTGACCTAGCTTTCTCCCCAGAATTTGCCAGGGCAGTTGAGGATAAACAAATCGCCGAACAACGGGCACAACGAGCCGTCTATGTGGCGCAAGAAGCGGAACAAGAAGCCCAAGCCGACATCAATCGCGCCAAAGGTAGAGCTGAGGCTCAACGACTCCTAGCTGAAACCCTAAAGCAACAAGGAGGTGGGCTAGTTCTTCAGAAAGAAGCGATCGAAGCGTGGAGACAAGGAGGTTCCCAAATGCCAAAAGTTCTCGTTACGGGTGGTGACTCTAATAGCAGTATCCCATTCCTCTTCAACCTGGGTAATCTTCAGGATGCAACTGCCCCTCAATAGTTTTAGGGGGTGGATTCGCCTTTTCGGAATAAAAAGGGCGAAGCATAAGCGAATAAAATTAAGGGTTGCCAACCAACATAGTCACGCTCATGTTTCGCCCCTACATAAATGGTTTTGTAAGGGCGAAGCATTCAGGCGCTCAACACAAACAGACTACAAGAAATCCCGCGCCCTACTGCTTCGCCCTCTACCTACGCAACTCATAGGCAACACCTACTCCCTCCAAACAAAGTTGAGAATGATATGAGCATATTTACACTGCAATCAGTTAAAAAGGATTTTGGCATCAAAGAAATCTTAAAAGATGCCAGCTTTAGCCTTGATGCCGCCGATAAAGTCGGTCTAATCGGTACCAACGGCTCCGGAAAATCAACGCTGTTGAAGATGATAGCCGGTCTAGAACCGATTGACGGCGGTCAACTTTTAGTAAATTCTGGAGTGCGGATTGTTTACTTACCCCAACAACCCGACTTAGATGAAAATCTCACGGTTCTAGAGCAAGTCTTTGCCGATAGCGGCGAGCAAATGTCTCTCGTCCGCGAATATGAGGAACTGTCAGACAAACTGGCTCACCATCGAGAGGATAGCCAGCTCATGTCCCGCTTTTCTGCCGTCATGCAGCGTATGGATGCCACTGGTGCTTGGGAACTGGAGACAAATGCCAAAATCATCCTCACCAAGCTAGGAATTGAAGATTTTAACGCTAAAATTGCGAGTCTATCTGGCGGCTATCGCAAGCGAATTGCTTTGGCGACCGCTTTACTTTCAGAACCGGAAGTGTTACTGATGGATGAACCAACCAACCATCTAGATGCCCTATCTGTCGAGTGGTTACAAAGTTATTTGAACCGCTATCGAGGAGCAATTCTGCTCATCACTCACGATCGCTATTTTCTCGATCGCGTCACCAACCGAATTCTGGAAATCGACCGAGGCGACCTCTACACCTACGCGGGTAACTATTCCTACTATCTGGAGAAAAAAGCCCTCGCTGAAGAGTCTGCCCTCAGCAGTCAGCGCAAACATCAGGGAGTACTTCGCCGAGAGTTGGAATGGTTGAAGCGAGGGCCAAAAGCTCGGAGTACCAAGCAGAAAGCTCGGATCGATCGCGTCCACGAGATGCAAGCAACTGAGTTTAAACAAACTCAGGGCAAAGTCGATATTTCTACTCTGAGTCGTCGGGTTGGCAAAAAAGTTATTGATTTAACAAATATCTCTAAAGCCTTCGATGGACGCACCTTAATCAAAGATTTCACCTATAAATTCAGTCCCGAAGATCGCATCGGCATCATCGGCGGCAATGGTGCAGGCAAATCGACTTTGATGGATATTATCACCGGGCGCGTTCAACCGGATTCTGGAAGCGTTGAGATTGGATCTACCATTCACATCGGCTATTTTAACCAACACTCTGAAGAATTACTCGCTGCATTGAATGACAATCTGCGAGTGATTGACTACATTAAAGAAGTCGGGGAATATCTCAAAATTGCCGATGGATCTCAGATTACGGCTTCCCAAATGTTGGAGCGTTTTCTATTTCCTGGTAATCAACAATATGCCCCGATTCATAAACTTTCTGGTGGTGAAAAACGTCGCTTATTTCTGTTGCGCGTTTTGATGAGCGCTCCCAATGTTCTAATCCTTGATGAACCCACCAATGACTTAGATGTTCAAACCCTCGCGGTGCTAGAAGACTATCTAGAAGATTTCACCGGCTGTGTTATTGCTGTTTCCCACGATCGCTACTTCCTCGATCGGGCCGTAGACAAAATATTTTCCTTTGAAGAGGGTGGCAATCTGCGCCAATATCCAGGCAATTACTCAGTTTACTTGGACTACAAGAAAGCCGAAGAAGAAGCAGCATTGCGCCAAGCTGCCAATTCTAAGGATAGCTCAAAGTCAGCGCAGCCTCAAGTACGTCCAGCAGAGCCACAACCATCAAGTAACAATAACAACAAACGGCGCAGTCTTTCAACTTGGGAAAAGCGCGAGTTTCAGGAACTTGAAGGAAAGATTGCCCAATTGGAAGCCGAAAAAGCTGAGGCAGAGAAAGCGCTTTATAATGCTGCTCCTGGCAAAGTCGCCCAAGTTGGGGAACTCTATCAAAAGGTGGAAACTTTAACTCAGGCTATTGATGCTGCGACTGAACGCTGGATGGAACTTGCTGAGATTGAGTCTTAACAAAATCGGGTAGAAACCTGAATGCTTTTGATTCTTCCACTGACTTTAAATTCTAATACAATTCGTACTTGAGCAAAGTACAAGCTAAAGAACCGTTATAAACAGGAATGCGACGAGATGTTTTGAGTCCCACTCTTTTCGCCAACTCTTTGTTTCCTGTCAAAACAAAGGCAGTCCAACCTTTGAAGCGTTGTTTGAAAACATCACCGAGCATTTTGTAGAGTTCGCCCAATTCTCTCTCATCCCCCAGACGCTCTCCGTAGGGGGGATTACAGATGAGAATGCCGCTGTCTGTTGGTGCTTCCAATTGAGATAATTCGGTTTGTGTAAACGTTACCTTATCTTCAATGCCGCACCGTTGGGCATTAGTGCGAGCTTGGTTTAGGATATCAGGGTCTTTGTCGCTCCCCCAAATTGATGCCTTCAAGTCTGAGATTTCGCTGTTTTCGGCTTCCGCCCATATCTCGTCCCACAGATGTTCATCAAAGTCCAGCCAGCTGAAAAAGCCAAAATTTTCGCGAAATAATCCGGGGGCAATATTCAAAGCTTTTAAAGCCGCCTCTAAGGGGAGAGTTCCAGAGCCACATAGCGGGTCTAAAAAGGGAAGATTCGCATCCCACTCTGCCATGTCGAGGATAGCAGCCGCCAGAGTCTCCTTAAGCGGAGCCAGTCCCATCGCGGGTCGATATCCCCGACGGTGGAGACTGGTACCCGAACTGTCTAAACTTAAAATGCAACGGTCTTGATGGATGTGGGCATTAATCCGCACATCTGGATTTTCGGTATCAACGCTAGACCTGTGACCTGATTGGTGGCGCTGTTGGTCTATGATGGCGTTTTTAACTTGTAAAGCCGTGAAGTGGGTGTGGTTAAGTTTTTGATTGCCTCCTGTACAGTCCACAGCCAGGGTGTTGTTGGGGTGTAAATAGTCTTCCCAGGAGATTTTTTGCACCTCCCGGTAGAGCATCTGGGCGTCATAGCAGGCAAATTCATGGATGGGGACTAGCACTCGAAAAATTGTCCTTGCCCAGAGATTCACCCGGTATAGCATTGCTTTATCGCCAACAAAATGCACTCCAGTGAAATCAGGACGAACTTCCTTTGCCCCTAGACGTTCCAGTTCAGCAGCGGCAATAGGCTCCAGACCACGGGCAACTGTGGCAAAGTAGTGGTTCATAATTTAGCGATCGCATCTCTAACAGTGGAACCATTAAATCAGTTCTGCTTGTTCAAAAATCTGTCTAGGTGTTAGTTCCAAACTAGGAAGCAGGGTATCCACAATGGGCGTAGTATCTGTGTAGAGTTGGCTGGACCCATCTGGGAAAAATACCCGGATATTCATCGCTTCAGGATCTACAACCCAGACTCTTAAAATACCGGCGTCAAAGTAGTCTTTCGCTTTATTTTCAAATTCTTTCAGGGTTTGGTCTGGAGAGATAATCTCAATTACCAGTTCAGGAGGCACAGGACAGGCTTCGTTACGCTTCCAACTGGCGGGTAGGCGTTGGTCAGAAATGTAAGTTAAATCGGGTACAGGTGCCCAGTCCTGACCATTCCGTTTCAACAGCACTGCCCATTCTTGAACAACTCGTCCTCGTCCTTTACACCAGGCACCAATGAGAACCCACAAAGCTGACTGTAGTACAGAATGAAAAAGCTTAGGAGACACTTTAGGTACTGCCTGACCATCGACAAACTCATAGGTTACATCTCCTTTAGGTAAAGCTAGAAATTCCTGTAATGTGAGTTTGGTTCCGGTGCCTACCATGACGATGAGCTATGTAAGTGGATGGGCGAATAAATCTATGGTACAAGAGCGCTCCCCTGGAGTTTAAATCTGGGAGTTGCCGGTTGGCTGGAGTAAGAGCAAGCCATGAATGAGATTTTAGAGAGCGATCGCGCTTAATTCACAACTTTCCTGAAAAAGCACCTAGTTGTGCGAACCTAATAGCAGTTCCATCACTCCTGTACTGGAGGAACAATGACGCCGATCGAGTTTCTGGTATTGTTGGTCATTGCTGCATTCTGCGGCGGCACTGGGCAAGCGTTAGTGGGTTACTCGGCAGGGGGCTGCCTACTGTCGATAATTGTCGGGATTATCGGTGCATACATTGGATTGTGGGTAGCCAAAGAGTTTAATCTTCCGGTGATATTTGCCCTCAACATTGGAGGGAAATCCTTCCCGATTATCTGGTCTATTATTGGCTCAGCTCTTTTGGCAGCCGTTCTAGGTTTGATCAATCGAACAAACCAGCGGCGATGACTTGGGAAACCTCAAGCTTTTCCTTTCCCTAGAAGTAACCTCTCCCCCAACCCCTCCCCTTGCAGGGGAGGAAAGGCTCCCAATACAGTTCGCTTAGTAAAAAGACGCGAGAATTTTCACTCTGTAGAGACAAGATAACCGCAAGTCTTTATACAATCTATGCAGCTTAACGAATCATCTTATCCGAACCGTATTGGTGCGGCTCCCCTGACCGATTCTAGGAAGGGGTTGAGGATTAGGTCTGCCCGATCGGGGAAAGTATTGAGTCGGATGCAAAATATAAGAAAAAAGCCTCCCTTTCAGGAGGCTTAATTTGCTTGGAAATCGTTAAAGCTTTAGCCAAAGAAAGCGAAACCAGATACAGCGATCGCGCCCGGAAGTTAGCGCTGCATCCCTGAACCCGCCGTGTTCGCGACCGAACCAATTAAGGAACCCACTGCCGTAGAACTCACCCAAAGGAGCAGCAAAAAAGTAAGCTGACCAAATCACAACGCCAGTAATTGCACTCAAAATGACGCTGCTAATCAGAGTCAGCTTCACCGCCAGAAAACAAGCAATGAATATGGCAATATTGGCGGTCAATAATGTCCAAATTCCTACTTTAGATTCAATGGTGCGAACTTTTTTTCCCCAACTTTCTGCATCATCATCGGCATCTAAGGGATTCTCTCCGGATGAAATTCCGGCAGCAATCGCAAAATTGGTTAATAAAAATTGAAAAGTAAATGCCATCAATACTCCGGCAATCAAGGTAACAAAAAACTGTGCGGATTGAGTCCCAGGCGGAGCAACTGGAACTTTGGCAAGCCATAATTGTATGCACCAAGCGCTGGGGAAATCCAGGTTTTACGGAATATGTAAAACTCTTGGAACAGCAAGCAGATGAAGTGCTACAAACTGCATCAGAAACCGTTCATAATCAAGCCGAAGAAGCTTTTTTAAAGGTGGCTGAATTAGAGCAATATTTCTGACAAATGGCTTTTAATGCGGCACCGTAGAGAAAAGTAGGCACATGAGTCTATAAAGGCTAGTCAATGTAATCGTTTGTAATGTCAAGCTCGTCAGGATTATTTGAACCAACTGGGCGGTTTCCAGCTATATGAATTGTCTCATCAATCTGAAGATTGCTAGAGGCAATTGGACGTTGACCATCTACGTCAACAGTGCCCTGAACCTGAACATTATTTGAAGCAATTGGGCGCTTTCCATCAATGTCCACGGTTTCACAAACCTGAAGATCGCTTGGATCAACCGGACGCTTTCCATCTATATTGATAGTGTCCTTAATCTGAAGATTACTGGAGGTAATCGGTCGGTGTCCATCTACGTCAAGAGTGTCTTGAATCTGAATATTATCTGGCGCAATTGGACGCTTCCCATCTATGTCAATAGTTTTAGGAACCTGTTTTGGTTCGCTAGGTGACGGGGAGGCAATATTTTCTTCCTCATTATTTCCCTTTTCTAGATTATCCATGTTCATGGTTTGACCTCTTACTTTACGGCTCTGTTATTTCTAATGTGCTACAAGCTACAACGAGCTTGTAGTTGCTGAAGATTGATTTAATTATACAATTTGTTCTGAAAGTATTCGTAAAAAATGGCAGCGATGAATTTAAACAAACCTTTGTACGCTACAAATTACGGCGCTGCCTATGTTGGTGACTCGCTTGAATTGCTAGATAGCGTTAAATCTGACTCAATCGATCTAGTAATGACTTCTCCTCCATTTGCTCTGCTACGCGAAAAGAGTTATGGCAATGTTGAGCAGGAAGCCTATATAGATTGGCTTTTTGCCTTCTGTCAAAAAGTGTATCGCGTCCTATCACCTCAGGGAAGTTTTGTCATCGATCTTGGTGGTGCTTATCAAAGTAAACGTCCAGTGCGATCGCTCTACAATTACCGGATTTTAATTAAACTATGCGATGAGCTAGATTTTCGCTTAGCTGAGGAGTTTTTTTGGCACAACCCCTCGAAACTACCTTCGCCGATTGAATGGGTGAATAAACGGAAAATCCGCGCGAAGGATTCTGTCAATACTGTCTGGTGGCTATCAAAAACTGACTATCCTAAAGCGAATGTGAGTAACGTACTTGTTCCTTATTCGGAACGAATGAAAAAGCTACACGAGAATCCTGAAAAATACTATAAACCCAAAGAACGTCCTTCAGGTCACGATATCGGTACAGGATTTGCTACTAATAACGGCGGTGCCATTCCTTCCAATTTATTGCAAATTCCTAATACTGAAAGCAATTCTCGATACATTCAACTTTGCAAAACTGTTGGAATTGCTGCACATCCGGCGCGTTTTCCTCAAAAACTGCCGATGTTTTTTATTAACTTCCTCACCGATCCAGGAGATACAGTCCTCGATATTTTTGCTGGATCGAATACGACTGGTGCGGCGGCTGAGGCTTTGCAACGGAGTTGGATTGCTTTTGAGCAAAATCCGTCTTATTTAGCTGCTTCTGCTTTCAGGTTTTTAGCTCCTAACGAAAGTATTGAGGTAGCTTCAGCACTATTTACAAAACTGCTGGCGATGCACGAAATTATCAATATTTCCTAGCTTAGACTAATTGTAGGCTTTACGTAATAGCGATCGCTACTGTAACTTAAATTAATTCTGCTTCTTCAAAAACCTGCTTTGGTGTTATTTCCAATTCAGGAAACAATTTTTTTAACGAACCGCAGAGGACGCCAAGGACGCAGAGAAAAGAAATAGAGAGTTTTACAAATCAGTTAGGAATGCTATAGCGTACCACTTGTGCTATGGGCTTCGACCTAGGTGCGTCCGAAGAGCGAATCTGTAGCAGCGTCAAAGAGATTACAGCTTTAAAATTAGATAAAGTAAAGATAGAGTGTTTTTGTTCTAATATAGTTTGTCTGTGGCATAGTATTAGCCACAACAACTGTCAATCATCCGAAGGGATTAGAAAAGGAGAAACTATGACTCGCGCCATTATGGAAACCGAGAAAGGCACAATCAATTTGGAGCTGTTTGACAAAGATGCACCGAATACGGTGAAAAATTTTGTAGACTTATCTGAAAAAGGGTTTTATGACGGTCTTAATTTCCACCGAGTCATCCCTAACTTTATGATTCAGGGTGGCTGTCCTCAGGGAACTGGAACGGGTGGCCCAGGTTACAAAATCAACTGTGAAATTAACCCCAATAAGCATCAGGCAGGAAGTTTATCAATGGCTCATGCGGGGCGCAATACGGGTGGGAGTCAATTCTTTATTTGCCACTCTCCTCAACCTCATTTAGACGGACAACACACAGTTTTTGGGAAAACTGAAGACATGAATGTAGTCAATGCTATTCGTCAGGGAGACAAGATTCTTTCTGTCAAGATTGAACGATAGTATAAATGGCTTTTCAGCCGGAAGGAAGCGCTTCCTTCCGGCTTCGTTACTATCAATTGATGCTCGTTACAGTCTGAAGGGGGGTCACTTGATTCAGTTCTGGTTCAACCACCTGAAGATGTTGCTCTAAAAGCGCCAAGTTACGGATATTTGACTTGTAGTATGCATCGAACAAGTCTCCCACCAAAGGCACCGAGCCGACTGTGGCTTCTAAGGCGATATTAAATATCATCTTAGTTAGGATTTCACGCGGTAAGCCGAAGCGGGCAGCTAAAAAGATGATGTAAGCCGAAAACCCGGTGCTGATGATATCTCCGGCACCTGGGATCAGACCAATAATCGGGTCTAAACCAATACGAAAGCCGATGCCTGGGATTCGGATTGCATTATCCATCAGGCGGCTAAGTTTGCGGATCTGGTTGAGATTTTCGAGACGTTCAACAGTGTTCATATTTCTAATTTTGGCACGATAAACCAGCTGAATCTTATACCGTGAGAATGAAAATTTCTCTTCGGGAATCATCCCAAAGTTAGTGGAACTATCTGCCTAGAGTAAGAGATGCAGGACTCGCCGCACATCACCACATCTGAAAGACGCAATCCCCCTGGGGATTGAACCGACAAGAACGTTATATGTATAAGCTTTGCGTAAGTCCTGAGATGTTTAACCTTAAGATTCCTTTATCTGAAGTCATGCTGAACTCCTCAACGCAAGACCTTCATTTGACTTGCACCCAATTTCTGGCACAAAATCCCCAAAAACGCTTGCAGATACTCAAAGACTTGGGGATAGCGCGTTATGCTGATTTTTTAACTCAAATGTCATTAACAGAAGCAAATGTAGCTTGCGTGATGCATTTTTTTAGAGATACAAGCCGGGTGAAGTTCCCTAACCTCAGGGGAGCGGATTTATCTAACTTGATTTTAGATGGCGTTAACTTTATTCGGTGTGATTTATCGGGGGCAAATTTGATGGGAAGCAGTTTATTAGAAGCCGACCTTTTATTTGCCAATTTTACTGGGGCAAATTTGAGAAATGCGGATTTGAGGGGTGCAACTCTTAATGAAACAATATGGTCAGGTGCGGTGGTAGAGGATTGCAATTTTGGGAAAGGAATGGGGTTAACGGAGCAGCAGCGCAGAAACCTAAAACTTCTCGGTGCTAGGTTCAATTAGCCATTTTTGATGCCTGTCTGCACTTTCCAAAGGCTGGCATAAATTCCCTGTTGAGCTAGTAGTTGTTCGTGTCGTCCTTGCTCTACTAAGAAGCCTTGTTCCATGACATAGATACAATCAGCATTGCGGACGGTGGAGAGACGATGAGCGATCGCTATCGTGGTGCGATTGACGGTAATTCGTTCTAGCGATCGCTGAATGGCTGCTTCTGTCTCATTATCTACGGCGGAGGTGGCTTCATCTAGGATGAGAATCGGCGGATCTTTCAAAACGGCACGCGCGATCGCAATCCGCTGTCTTTGCCCACCTGACAACTTTTGTCCCCGCTCACCCACAATCGTGTCGTAGTCTTGGGGAAGTTGCATGATAAAGTCTTGAGCCTCGGCAATTTTAGCAGCTTCTATTACCTCAGCTTCAGTCGCGTCAGGACTGCCGTAGGCGATATTTTCTTTCACCGTGCCGTGAAATAAGAAGACATCCTGACTAACTAAACCAATACAGGAACGCAAATCTCTTAATTTCAAATCGCGTAAATCAATCCCATCCAATGTCATCGTTCCAGACTGAATTTCGTACAATCTCAGTAACAGTTTCACTAAGGTACTCTTGCCCGATCCAGTAGAACCGACAATGGCAATTGTTTTACCGGCGGGAATGTGTAAAGAGAGATTTTGAATGACTGGATTTCGCCCATTGTAGGCAAAAGTGACATCTTTTAATTCCATTTCACCCCGCACTGAAGCGACGGGTAAGGAAATGTGTCCTGAATGAATCGCAATCGGTGTATCCAGCAGATTCATCACCCGATTTGTGGAAGCCATTGCCCGTTGATATTGATCGAGAGTTTCTCCCAATCTCGTCAAAGGCCAAAGCAACCGCTGGGTTAGGAATACCAATACACTGTAAGTACCCACAGACAATCTGCCAGCAGCGGCGTCCATACCGCCGATTAACAGCGTTGCCGTGAATCCGATTAAAATAATGATGCGAATCAAGGGGACAAAAGCGGACGAGAGCGCGATCGCCCTCCGGTTACTTTGCCGATAAGCCTCACTTTCGACTGCCATCCTGCTAGCTTCATAGTCTTCCGTGACAAAGCTTTTAATCGTTGTCATCCCGCTCAAATTATTCGAGAGGCGACTGTTGAGCAGACTGACTTTTTCTCGAATCTCGGCATAGCGGGGGGCAAGGCGATGCTGAAAGACAATCGAACCCCACAGAATAAACGGCATTGGCAGCATCGCCATCCAAGCCACACTGGGAGCCAGAATAAAGAAGGCACCGCCAATAATTACAACCGTTGTCGCTACTTGGAGGATTTCATTTGCTCCCCGATCCAAAAAGCGTTCCAGCTGATTGATATCGTCATTCAAGATAGACATCAAACCGCCAGTGCTGCGCTCTTCAAAATAAGCCAGTTCCAGTTCTTGGATATGGCTGTAGGCATTGAGGCGCAAGTCGTGTTCAATATTCTGGGCTAGATTGCGCCAAAGCAGGGCATAAGCATACTCAAAAATAGATTCCAGCCCCCAAATGATAAAGCTGAGGAAGCTCAGGATCAACAGTAGACCTCTTGCGGAATTAGAAAAAATAAGCTAAACAGAGGGAGAAATAATTAATAATTATAGACGGCAAAATGAAATATAAACAAGCGTTGGAAAATTCACCATCTGATTTTAAACGAATGTATGG
>NZ_JBHZGO010000042.1:0-21628 GCF_042747725.1 Coleofasciculus sp. H7-2 | reverse complement strand
TTCTGACCATTTTTATTAATATGAGTTGACTGACATTCAGGGCATTGCATAATATTGCATCTTAATGAGTGTTTTTTTTGGCGCTCGCACGCTCGCTCGCTTTATCATACCCTAATTCAGCAACGCCAATTCTCTTACCTGACTCAGCGGTTTGATTTACCCTTGGTGGAACAGTCGTTAACGCTCGTTTCGGCGTATGGGACGTACCTGATTACGGAAGATTTGGGTGGATCGGGCGTGATTGGAGTCGTCACTACAGGCTTAATTCTGGGCAACTTTGGCTCTCGCATTGGCATGAATCCCCGGACGCGGGTGATCGTCAGCGAATTTTGGGAGTTCCTATCGTTTTTTGTGAATTCGATCGTGTTCTTGCTGATTGGCGACCAGATCCGATTTGCCATTTTGGGTGAGAATTTAGGCACGATCGCGCTCACTATTGGTGCCATGATTCTGACACGAGCGATCGCTATCTATGGCTTGAGTTTTGTCAGCGATCGCGTTGCTCGATCCGATATTTCCATCCCCGATCAAACGATTTTATGGTGGGGCGGCTTGCGGGGGTCAGTGTCAATCGCGCTGGCGTTGAGTATTCCCATCATGCTGCCAGAACGAGAAAAAGTGATTGCGACCGTGTTTGGCGTGGTTTTGTTCACCCTCCTGGTACAAGGTTTAACCATTCAACCGTTGTTAAAGAAGTTGAACCTGTTAGGCAACCAACCCATTCGTCAGCGCTATGCCGAGGCGATCGCGCGTCAGACGGCACTTCAACGGGTTTTGCAATATTTGGAGACGATTGAAACCCGTCCAGGTATTAATCCAGAGTTTTACCGTTATCAAACTGCTTTGGTGCAAGGCGAATTGACCTGTTTGCAAACCGAAATTGATCGGCTTTTAGATGAACATCCCGATCTGCAAAATTTTGTTGTGGATCAGGTGCGATCGGAACTGCAAGCGATCGAGGCAGAAACCTACGCTGAATTCGTTCGAGCAGGACAGCTTAACCAGGAACTTTCACCATTTCTGCAACAAACAACAGAAAGTAAAGATTGATAGGCGCTTCGAGAAGAATGGTAATACGTCATACCAATTTAAACGGCGTTTAGGGCAGATAGAGCACTCAGGATAAAGGGATAACCTGTGACGGAAGCAATCACTTCCGGTGTTAACTTAGCCAAGAGTTGAGCTACTTTGGCTTGCAGTTGAGTCAACGTCTTAAACGAAGACCACTTGAGATCTGCCTTGAGATGTTCCCACAACCGCTCAACTGGCTCACGCGGATGCCGCTTTTCCTGGAAGAGGCTAAAGCGCCTCACCCATTGCACGTAGGTTTCTTCCGTCCGGTAGGCATAATGCTTGAGCCTGATCACTTCACGCAGTTGATCTAAGAGCTTTTTGGGGCGACATTCCATCACCATGCAGTCACAACAAAGTATGTGTCTGATGACACCCGTAGTGCTAACCGTACACATCTGAAGATATGCGGAAATTTTCCTCAGATCCATCTCGATCGGCGTATTATGAAGAAGCTTTCCTCAGATCCACCTGATTTGGGAGGATCGCAAGAAAAAATCTACCTATCCACCTAATTTGGGATGGATCTGAGGAAAAATTCCGTCTAATAACAAGTTAGACAGACTAAGTTGCGTAAGCCTCAAGCCTAATAGTTAATTTCTGACTTTTATGGATAACGTAGAGAAACTTAAAATGTACGAAATGACAGCAAAATCCTATGATCTAATTGCATTAGAGTATAGAAGCAGTAATTCTCTTAATTCTACTTTCGTCAAGACTGAAATTGACACATTACTTCTTCAAAAAATCAAGCCTAATGCCCAAATTCTAGATATAGGTTGCGGTACTGGAATTTATACTAGACATATAGCAGATCTGGGCTATGAGGTAGTTGGAGTAGATTCTTCAGGGATTTCAATTCAAAATGCAAAATTGCTATCTCCTCACAACAATGCAACATACAAAAAAATAAATTTTTTGCACTATCCTGAGGAATGCGTTTATGACGGAATCCTGATAAATTCTATGTTTCACCATATTCAAAAAGCAGATGCTTTCCCTTTCTTGTTAAAATGCAATTCACTTTTAGATAAAAATGGAAAAATTTTATTCATAGTGAGATGTTACCCAAAAAGTTCTGAGAGTTTAGTTTGTGAATGCAAATATGGGAAGAAAACGGAAAGGATATATTCTAAATATCTTGAAGAAGAACTATATCAGTTGATTAGTGAATGTGGCTTTCATGTTGTTTCTAAAGACATTTATTCACATCTTGAACATTTTGAAGAGCCTTATCACCATATCGTTTTAACTAAAGCTAACCACTAGTTGTGACCTTATAAAGTTTGGATTACCTATATATATGGAAACAAATTCGGAAATATTTCCCTGGTTTATAGAATCTGATTCAGCCAATGGTTTAATCCGTAATCTAATTCATAGCGTCTGTGAACGGGGCGAAGATCTAATCTCCCCTTCTATTTCTCCCAATTCTGGCACAAGGACTCGTGAAGTTTTAAATGTGCAAGCAACTCTTTCAAATCCCCGTGCGCGACTGTTTACTTCCCATATTAAAGAAGATTTATTTAATCCTGGACTAGCAGTTGCTAAGTTTTTTTATTTACTTTCTGGTTCCAATCGTATAGAAGATATTGCCTTTTATACTAAGGGTGCTCAGAAATACACAGACGATGGAATCATCATGCCTGGAGCACATGGGTATCGTATCTTCTATCCAGTAGTTGGGATAAATCAGTTTGACGCTTGTGCAGAATTACTTCGAGAATGGGAAAATACAAAGCGTGCTGCCATTACTCTTTATCAGCCAGAAGACTGTGGTCGGAAAACGAAAGATATACCATGCATTATGAGCATTGTTTTTTCGGCAAGGAAAGGCAAACTGCATACAACAGTTTATATGAGAGCTAATGAAGTTTATCAAATTCTTCCTTATGACTTGTTTGAGTTTACTATGTTTGCTGAATTTATGGCAGTTTGCACTGACTTTGAACTTGGCTACTACCATCATATCAGTACGTCAATGCATATACGTGGTGAAGAAGCTATTAAAGAAGCGCCTACACTGCTTAATGAAAAAATCACTTCAAAAAATATGGCTCCTATGCCTATCGAAACAAAAAAACTTCGTCTTTCCTTGATTCAACAAGAAAATCAAATTAGAAAAAAGGTCGCATTCACTGGCGCAGATAAGATGTACAGCTTAATCCAAGAAATTACTGCACAAAATCATAGCTATTGGGCAGATCTATTAGTTGCACTATCAATTCAAGGTTTTTTCTGTACTCATACTTTAACTGAAATGAAGGATTTCATTTCTAGCTTGGAGCTTCCCACAAATTTTTTAGTAAGTTGTGAATTAAAAGACTTTTCCCAGAAACGTCTAGCTAGACTATCAGAAGCTTTAAATAAAATATAGAAAGGGAGAGACAGTTATGCAAGTATACCAAAAGAGTCTGTGGAAAGAAACTTTTACATCATTTAGCAAATTTGGAGAAATCATCAAAGGTGAATGTTTCGACAGAAATTTAAATGTCCTAATCGTAGGATGTTCAGACGGGAAGTATGTATTTCCGTTTCTTGAGCAAGGGCATCAAGTTACTGCTATTGATAATGATCCCGTATCTTTATATGGCGGAGAGATGAAATTCAAAACGGATATTATTAAGATTGATGGTTTAGTGAAGAACTTAATATTAGAAGGATATGCTGAATCTGCTTGTACCGTTATTCAATGTGACCTCATGGATTTTGAATACACTAATCAATATGATGTTGTTCTTACTAGTTGTTCTTGGCACTACAGCAAAAACTTCAAGTATCCAATTAAACAGATTATAAACAAAATCAAAAACTTTGTTTGTCGTGATGGATTGTTTTTCGCTGATTATATGATGCCCATCAAGGAAAAACATTTTGTACTTGAACATTATATACCTCCAAATAAACTTCGTAATTTCTTTGGTCAACAATGGAAAATAATCCTTGATTTGGATTTAGGGGTTATTGAAGAAGAACCTCATATTGGAAAGGAAGAGTGGCATACTCATCATTATGGAGCTTTTGCGAGTAAAAAAATTTTTTAGGTGTAGAACAAAAATGGATGAAAGCAAGAATAATTTTGAAACAGACTATCAAGAATACTATGCTCTATCTCGCTTAGATAGAAAAGGTTTGGCTACGATGATACAACAGCAGAGAAGATTAGAGTTAAGAAACAAAATTTCTAATCTGTTGATAGCAGAAGACCCAAGAACCAAAAATCTAGTAACTAAAGCTACTTCAAGTAGAAAGTTTTGGGGTAAAACTTATGCTGAAATATCATCTGAGACAACTGACGGTAATGCTTTTGGAAAAAATGAAAGAAGGGAGTCATCTTTAGTAGAAACAATTGCTAACACCGCTCTTCTCAAGGATATAGCATCTGAAGTAATAGAAATGATTAAGCCTTATGCTGATGTCATTATTTTATTTGGTAGCTACGCATATTCATTGAATTTCAATATTAAAAATATATCAGATTTGGATTTCCAATTATTAATAGAAAATCCTAATTTTGGTATTACTAATCTACCTTTTTTTTCTGATTTTAAAGAAGAATTGAGGACTACTTTAGAATGTTTTTATTCATCTGATGCTGATAATTTTGGTATGAAAACCTTTTATAGGGGTAAACAGTTAAGCTTTCATTTTGCCAAGCCAAATTTATTGACAAAAGTATGTCAGGCAAACTTTTTAACTCCATATCAAACAGTTGTCAAGGAATTTCGGATTAAGCCGAGAAGAGATGGGTTTCAATATGATAGTCGCTATACTTTTGATGGCACTGAATATAGTTGGAATTGTTGTTATGAAGAAACCACTAGAGGTTTATATACCTCATTACCTCTTTTTGAAATTGATGAGGTAGGAAGATATGTAAATGGATTTTTTATTGATAGATTTATTGTTTGTTCTCCTGTTGCTGGAGATTTAAACTATGCTTTTAAAAATACGGAAAATTTAAAAATGAATTTAGTTAAACGATTAGTATATGAGGAGTCTCAAGGTATAGTTCAATTGGGGTCTGCAAACTTATATAAGATACTAGCTCGACATCGATATTTTTCTGATTCTTTTAAGAAAAAAATCTTAAATGACGAGTTAATTAATCGTCAAATGCTCAATAGCATAAATTCAGTCAAGTGTTCGTGAGTGGACAAACATGAAAAACAACAAAGAATATTTTAATCCAGTAGACTTGTTAATTAGAATAAGCAGCTTTTCAACTTTATCCCAAATAGATATCTTGGGAGTATTTGATAAGTTGAATCACTTTGGCTGCGTAATTTTAGAACTTAGTTCTTATAAAAATTTGGATGATCTACTTTATTTGCAGAATCTATTCGGCTCAATAGCTTATCACCCTCATTCAGAAACTAATGGTATAGTTCATGTTACACCAAATCCCAATCAACCTGAATATATAAACACTACTAACTTAGAAATAACACCTCATTCTGACGGTGCTTTTGAATTAGAACCACCTAGATTTGTTGCACTACATTGCGAAACACCTGCTGAGAAAGGTGGTTTTTCTACATTAGTTAGCAGTCAGAAAGTTTATGACTACTTGGCTCAAGAGAGTTATGAAGGATTACTTACGTTGTTTGATGACGATGCTTTTAGTATAAGACGTGATAATAAACAGCTAACCAGACCTGTATTTCAATGCAGAAACAAAAAGATACATATGTCTTTCAGACGCGATCAAAGTGTCAATATATTTGTTAAGCATCAGGCACAAAGGGCTTTTGATCTGACAAATGAATTTTTGATAAATCCTAAAAACTGGGTGATCTTCACACTAGAACCAGATCAAATACTAATATTAGATAATTCAAGAATTCTTCATGGAAGAACAGCTTTTACTGGAGACAGAAAATTAAATCGTCTCTGGTTTAATGGAAATTCAAATTACAAAGAACAATACAGTCTAGGTTTTTTACCTTGTACGCAAGTAGGTAAAGATATTTTTGAAATTGTTAAAACTAAACATTATAATCTCTTGGAAAAAGAAGCCATCTTAAAAGATTACCGATACTGGTCTTGGATGTTAAGATATTGTCATGGTGATTATTTAGGAGCCTGCATTTTTAAACTAAAGCGCGAAAACATCGGCTCTGTAGCAACTTTATTAGATGAGGAGTTGATGGAGCTGAGAAATATTATTTCTCAGTATGAGTCTATTACTTATCGATTGTTTCAGCCCGATAGATTTAACTACTTTCAATTGGGTAATGAGTATCATCAGTTACACATACATGCCGTTCCTAGATATAAAGAGAAAAGAAATTTCTGCGAAGCAGATTTCATTGATAAAAGATGGGGGGCATATCCATTTCCAATTGAAAATGAAATTTCTCTAGACTTAATTAAAAAGATAAGATCCCTGTACAAAAGTTTAATATTCTAGAACACTATCTTTACTTTAGCTTAATAGCATGATTCCTGCTTTATGATGTTTCATTACTCAATCGGCTGTCTAACACTACGTTGGAGCCGATCTTACTCAGGTAATCTATAAAAAGCCCAAAATTGTCTATGGCGGCTCAACTAAACCGTTATGCGGCTTAGTCTGTTGGTGAGGGCGTATTGTAAGGTTATCTGTTGATGCTTGGTACTTCATATTTTGGTTAGGTGAACAGTGAGTGTTGACGATATTGTTAAGCTATTCGATGCGATTACAAAATTGCTCAACGTCCTCATCTGTCCGGGAGTCCTTTTGTTCATCCTGATCCGGTTTGGTCGGGATTTACGTGAGTTCTTCTCAAGCTTGGGGGAGCTATCGCTTAAAGGGGCTGGATTTGAGGCTTCCTTAAAGAGAAAAAAAGCTGAAGTTGCTGCTGCGCTGTCCGCTGCTGCTGTTACTGCACTACCTCAAATTCTGGGATGTCCCGATTCCTCTATGATTCATTGCATCATTCAGCAATGCCCAATAAAATATTAGAGTCCAGGCTTTATTTGCAGTTTGTTTGCTACTAGAAATTCATTATGGCTGTTTGCAAATGAGAACCTCTACAGTTCTAGTAGCAGGAAATTATTTGGCATAAACATGGCGGTTTTTTCACCCTAAGTATTTTTACTCTTTACAATGCTTGTTAACAATGACTACGATAGATTGCATGGCATGGTCTGCGTTCCAGCCTGTAATACGTTGAGAGGAAAAGCCGGATAGTCATAAAAACTTTTAGTAATGACTCAACGGAAATAGGCAAAGTCGCGCGTAAATTCCCGTAGCCAACCGGATTAACACAATAAAAATTAGCGGCTTCATTAAGTGTTACTTACTCTACGGTAAACCACGCCCAACCTTCACCACTCGCGATGCAAAAAATTGCTAATTGCTGTTCAACTATTTTCCACATAGTCTGAATTAATCAGCGACTAACTGTAGCTGATTGAATTCTATTGCTATAGGAATTCCTTGTTATAAATCAATGTGTTTGTACGATCGCCTGGATTTTACCAGACCTACTCGTAAGCTTAAAGTCCCTATTTGGGAACGCATAAACCTGACTAGACCCCCCAAACCCCGCTGTCAGGGATGTCGTTCGCGCATCCAATCTCATTGGGAGTTTTGCCCTTCTTGTGGACGAACTATTGTAGAAAAGAATAGCGCTCGTCGTTGCATTTGGGTAGATATTTCTGGGATGGATGTTACTGAGGAAAATAGAGAAGCGATCGCTACTATTCTCATCGATGCCTTTTCTAAACTATATGGTGCATTTAGAAGCGTCAAAGTATTTTTGACATCGGATCTGCCCGATACCCAAGAGTGGGGAGAGGAGTTTACTCACGTTTATGTATTCGCTGACAACCAGCCAGTTGACTATCTGGGAGTGGCTACTTTTCAATTAGGAATGGTTACAGATCGTGCTATTGTCCGCATTGACCAGATATTTAATGCCTCTTACAATGCCAGTCTTAATGTTAATCAATTGTCTAATTTAATTGCCAATACAATCGCCCATGAAATCGGGCATACATTAGGACTCGATCACTCTGGACTACAAACGGATGTTATGTATGATGGACTCGATCATACAATCCATAGTTTAATGCCTCCATCATTTCACGCTTCGCAAATCAACTCGATGAATAATGCCATCTCTAGGCAAGCCGCCAAAAGAAGTTATTAGCATATAGCAGAGTAATAGCTGTCACAGTTGAAATTCTGCGGGATTAAGTGCAAGTTTTATCATTTCTAATTTTTAATTGTTTCTTAGGCGCACCGAGACAGAACGGGTTCGGAACGAGACTGGCGAGTCGGAATTTCAATTAAAAACTCTGCCCCCTTTCCCGGTTCGGAATCACAAGTCAATTGACCACGGTGCTTTTCGACTACAATCTGGTAGCTAATGGACAAGCCGAGTCCCGTACCTGAGCCTATCGGTTTCGTGGTAAAGAAGGGGTCAAATAACTTACGGCGGACTTCCTCGTTCATCCCAGGGCCATTGTCAGTAATCCGGATGGCGATGCGATCGGAGTCTTTGACCTCGGTACAAATCCGAATCCAAGACCGGGGAACCTGGGAGCCAGAGAGCCAGGGAGATAGCATCTCCTGTGCCCCTTGGCTTCTGGGTCCCTCTGCCTCCTCCAGGGCATCAATCGCATTATTGAGGATATTCATTAATACCTGGTTGAACTGACCGGCATAGCACTCCACCAATGGTAGGTCGCCATATTCTTTAACGACCTCGATCGCTGGATGGGTAGCGGTAGCTTTTAAGCGGTCTTGCAGCAATCTCAGAGTGTTGTCAATGCCTTCGTGAATATTGACCGACTTCTTTTCTGCTTGGTCATGGCGCGAGAAGTTCCGCAGAGAGGCAACAATTTGCCGAATGCGGTCAGCCCCTAACTTCATTGAGGACAGCAGTTTCGGCATATCTGCGATCACGAAATCGAGGTCGATTTCTTCAATCAGATCCTGAATTTCATCAGCGGGTTCGGGATAGTGTTTGCCATAAAATTGCAACAAGTCAATCAATCTTTGGATATAGTGAATGGCGTAGTCGAGATTGCCGTAGATGAAACTAACGGGATTGTTGATTTCGTGAGCAATACCGGCAACCAACTGTCCCAGGCTGGACATTTTTGCGCTCTGAATCAGCTGGGTTTGGGTTTGTTTTAATTCGCTTAAGGCTTGTTTTAGCTTTGCTGCTTTTTCTCGCAATTGCGCTTCTGATTGTCGCAAGGCTTCCTCCGCCTGTTCGCGTTCGGCAACTTCCGTCTTTAGAAGCTCATTGGCGGCTATTAGCTCAGCGGTGCGTTCTTCGACTCGTCTTTCTAAGTCGTCATTTGCTTGTTGCAGTGCTGCTTGCGATCGCTTGCGTTCGGTGATATCCCGCGTCACTGTGGCAAAACCGCGCAGCCGTCCATCTTCGCCTCGTAAAGCTGTCACGACAATATTTGCCCAAAACTGCGACCCGTCCTGGCGCAAGCGTAAAGTTTCCCATTCACACCGACCTTCTAATGCTGCCTTTTTTAGGATTTGCTCTGGCTTGCCGCTCTTGCTCTGTCTGTGAGGAAAAAAGCAGGAGAAATGCTGACCGATAATTTCCTCTGCCTGATACCCATTCAGCCTTTCTGCCCCTTTGTTCCAACTAACAACTTGCCCGCTGGTATCGAGCATATAAATTGCATAGTCTTTGACATTCTTGATTAACAAGCGGAAACGCTCTTCGCTTTGCCGCAGTTCCTCTTCTGCCTGTTTGCGCTCGGTAATGTCACGGGCAGCGGCGTAAATCAATTGCTCTTCTGGGCACAGGGCGGCATTCCACAACAGCCATTTGTAGGTGCCGTCTTTGCAGCGGAAGCGGTTTTCAAAAGTAACCGTCTCCCCGGTGCTGGACAGTTCCTGCAATTGAGTGAGGGTAGATTCACGGTCTTTGGGATGAATAAATGCAATCCACGGCTTGGCTAGAAATTCCTCAGATGTGAATAAGAGCGTTTTTTCGCACATCGGGTTCAGTCGCTTGAAATAGCCGTCGAAACCAGCGATGAAAAACATATCCAGCGAGAGCGTGAAGAAACGATTGTTCTCGGCTTCCACTCCGCTGCTCTCGGTAATTGGGGATTCTGCCACTTGGATTGCCATTTTTCACTTCACCTACCTAGTTCGCTCAAATCATCTCCTTTATGCTTTCCCTGATGTTGACGGAGACTCTAGTCCTGATTTATTCTTAAATCTGGCGATGCATATTTACACATCATATAGTTTTTTATTTATTACTTGACAGTTATTAACATTTTTTATGGGGAAGATTTAGATTTTGCTTGTAAAATAGCTGCTATATATCGGTGGCGAGAAATTCTTAATCATTTAGCAGAGAATAGCAAACCCCTTTGAGGAGTTACAGGAGATATCGCTTCCACAAGGCTGGGTGGGTATGCTATCGGCAGGCAACCTCTGGCTAGCTCCAGGCAGGGTATATTTGCAGGCATGGGGAGGTACTATCCGCTTGCGGAGATATAAATAATGAGTTTCCCGGTTTATTTGTGGCTGGGTTCGGTGCGGATTCACCCTCATATTTTGTTTGAGTCGTTGGCGTATGCGATCGCTTTCCGTTTATTAATCAAAAATGTTCGCAAAGACGCGATCGCACCCACGCAGCGCAGTTCTATAATTGTCGGTGGCTTGGTAGGGGCGCTAGTCGGTGCGAAAGCGCTGGTTTTGCTACAGCACATTGATTTAATTGGGAATAATTGGCAACTATTCTTTTTGGTTCTCTTTCAAGGAAAAACGGTAGTAGGGGCGTTACTCGGTGGATTGATTGGTGTGGAAATTACCAAAAAAATGATTGGTGTCAATCGATCAACCGGCGATGTTTTTGTTTATCCCTTGATTGTGGGAACGGCGGTGGGACGAATTGGCTGTTTTTTGACGGGATTAAGCGATCGCACTTACGGCATCGCCACTAATTTACCTTGGGGAGTTGATTTTGGCGATGGCATTCCCCGGCATCCCACTCAATTATATGAAATTATCTTTTTACTTAGTTTAATGATATTTTTACAAATTCGCAGCCGCTACTATCGGCAAGAAGGCGAATTATTTAAGTTTTACATGGTTTCTTATTTAAGTTTTCGCTTTGTTATTGATTTCATTAAGCCAGATTTTCACCCCATCTTAGGACTAAGTGCTATTCAAATTGCTTGCCTACTAGGGATTTTGTATTACTACCGCAGTATTCCTCAAATGTTTAGCTTTTCTCAATTTGCTAGACGGAGGGTTTGAGGGTGGGTATTAAAGACCTGTTTTTTAACGCAAAGGTACGCAGAGGTTCACGCAAAGGTATGCAAAGGAATTGTGGTTCGCGTTACTTTGCGTTAAAAAGTAACAAGATTTGAGGGATTAAATATATCATGCCAACACGACAATATCTTTTCTATGCTTTAACTAATAGCGTTTGCTCTAAGTGTCTCGTCAAAGTTGAAGCAAAAATCATTTTTAAAGATGATTGTGTTTACCTGGTAAAGCACTGTGCTACCCACGGACATCAAGAAGTCTTAATTGCTGATGATATCGATTATTACAAACTATCCCAGGAATTTATTAAACCAGGGGATATGCCGCTTAAATTCAATACTCCCATAAAGTATGGCTGCCCCTATGACTGCGGACTTTGCCCGGATCACGAACAGCACAGCTGTTTAACTTTAGTAGAAGTAACAGATCGCTGCAATCTTTCCTGCCCAATTTGCTACGCAGATTCAGGCACAGAAGAAGTTTCTCAACATTCTAGTCAATATCGTCGTCATCGCAGTTTAGAACAAATTGAAAGCATGATTGATGCGGTGGTGGCGAATGAAGGGGAACCCCAGATCGTGCAACTTAGTGGCGGTGAACCAACAATTCATCCAGAGTTTTTTAAAATTTTGGATATTGCTAAAAGTAAGCCCATTCGGCATCTAATGATTAATACGAATGGTGTCAGAATTGCCAAAGACCGAAATTTTTGCGATCGCTTAAGTCAATATATGCCCGGAATTGAAGTCTATCTCCAATTTGATAGCTTTGAGGCGGCAGCGTTAGAGGAGTTACGTGGGGCAGATTTGCGAGAGGTTCGGGAACAAGCGATCGCCAACCTCAACGAGTTTAACATCTCTACTACGCTGGTTGTTACTCTGAAAAAAGGGCTAAACGACGGCGAAATCGGCAAAATTATCGCATACGCTTTGCAACAGCGATGCGTGCGGGGTGTCACTTTTCAGCCGATTCAGGCAGCAGGGCGTCTGGAGGGATTCGAGCATGAACGCGATCGCTACACTCTCACAGAAGTCCGTCGTTCTATTTTACAGCAGAGTCCCTATTTCAAACCAGAAGATATTCTCCCAGTTCCTTGTCATCCCGATTGTTTAGCAATGGCTTATGCGCTGAAAATAAAGGGAAAAGTCATACCGTTGACGGGTCTTTTTGACCCTACTACTTTTGTACAAATAATGCCCAATTCTGTTCTCTATGAACAGAATGATGAGCTAAAGCGTAAAATTTTTGATTTATTTTTCACTAGCCATTCACCCACATCTTCTGCAACATCTTTAAAACAGTTGCTTTGTTGTTTGCCGCTACTACCTGTTCCTGAAGGAATTACCTACGAAAATATATTTCGGGTGATGATTGTACAGTTTCTTGACCCCTTTAACTTCGATGTCCGTTCTGTGAAGCGTTCCTGCATTCACATTGTGCATCCCGATGGTAGGATTATTCCATTTGATACGTTTAATATGTTTTACCGCGAGGGAAGTGCTGGATATCACTTGGTTAATAATCGTCCCGCATTGGTTTAATTTACCTAAAACAATTAGTAACAACAAATATTAATTAGATTCAACTGGAGTTTTATGGAACGCAGAAATGAATTTCTTGGAATAGTTTCAGGAATACTGTTGTTATTGGGTATGCATCTTCTCGCAGGTCTAGCAGTATTTCTAGTAAGTTTTCCTATCGCTGCTTTGCTAGGAGGAGGATACGCTATTTTAATGGTTTGGGCGTTTGCTTCTATTACTATATTCTTATGGCAACTTTTATATGTGATTCCGCTTATTTTTTGGCTAAGACGGCGACAGCGACGGGCAATGGTGAAAGGGGTGATTATTTGTGCAGTTCTTACCGCTTTATTAAATGGGTGCTGCTATTTGCTGTACTTTAGCCCTCGGTAAAACGCTAGATTTTAGAACCCAACAATCTAGCAGCAACAATTTTATTTTTATAGCAACAAGATTATGCGGTCAAGAAATGAAATATCCGAAATGATTAGCGGTATATTCCTATTATTAGGAATACATATTTTAGTTTTTGCTGTCTTGGGATTTTTATCATCTATAATAGCCAATTTATTTGCTATTTATACGGTTGTTCAAATTTTGGCAATATCAATTTTTTATATTGGATTATCTCAATTTCTATATGTAATTCCAATTATTTTTTGGCTAATACGGCAACAAAGATGGGGATTGATGAAAGGAGTGATTATTGGTGCAGTTCTCACTGCTTTACTCAACGGTGGTTGCTGGCTCTTAATCACTTCGGCAAGTAGGTAACTGTTACAATTCACCAACCCAGTGGCACTATAATGAGTGGCTGTTATTGGCGGCTTTTTTCGTCTTCTTTTCAATTTTGAAAGAAATGGGGCGAGGCGGTTGAGGCGTCAGGTTCGACGGAGACTGGCTAGAAACAGAACGCATGGCTGGCGGCGTCTGCTGTTTAATTGCCGCTGTTTCGTCTTCCTCAGTTCGCTCCCAAGGCAACCCAGCTCGTTTGTCGTAGTTGGATGCGATCGCTAAAAATGCACCTCCCAGAATATACACCGGCAACGGCAGCGTGAACTGTTTCAGCCACTGATAAATTTCTGCAAAGCCAAACAGCAGCAAAAAACTGGCAACCCACACTCTCATATTTCCACCCAACCCAATCCCAAAATTTATATCTCTAATTTAAACCTAGATCCCTAAAATAAAATGCGAGAGCCTTTTGTCAGTCTCCCGCGTACGCAATTAAGTTAGATAGCCTCTTGCCTAGAAGGCTTTGAACCCAATAGTAGGGACTCACGAGCGTGCGTCCCTACTATTGGGGGTCAGTTTAGACTTTCGCTGCCAAGGGCTGGCTCTTTCCCGCCGTTAACCGCTCGTAGGCTGCCCGCATCTTCAGACCGACCAGCACTTGGAACAACCCAGTTCCGTTATTGGAGCCTGGATATTCCCGGTGCTTGAGCAAGAGTTCGGTCAGTTCCCCGTGGTACTTAGTCGCAGTCTTGCTGAGGTGGCTTTCGATGTAGATGACTTCCTCTAGCTTGTCGAACTGACCATCTACTTCCAGAACGGACACTTCGTGACCATAGTAAGCATCTGGCCCATAGTACATCTTGATGCCAGGATAGCCGCAGGTGAGCTTGCGACCGCAGGGTCTCCAATCAATCGTAGACCCTTCATCAAATAGATACGCTGGCTCAAAGCCTTCCACATTATCGCGCTGAAGCAAGCGCACCCGCAGGATTTTACCTATCTTGTCTTCCTTGACTAATTGAGTCGGCAACACCTGGATCACAACGTCGGCGTGTTCCTTCTGCGGCTCGATGTAGGCAGTAAAATCTGGGCGGCGAGCATTGATGGCAGCGAGTACGTCTTCGTAACGGTGCCCGCGTTCAGCCATATCCCGCTGAATCTTCCAGGCAATCTTAACGTCATCGCTGATATCGAGATAAACGCTGAAGTCGAGGAGCGATCGCACCCGCTCATCATACAAAGGATGAAGCCCCTCAATCACAATAATGTGGTTAGGATCGACTCGCTCTGGTGGATCGATCTCGCCGGTTTCGTGGTTGTAAATTGGCTTTTCAATGGACTTACCGCTCTTAAGCGCTTTGATCTGCTCGGACATCAGATCGAAGTTATTCGCCTTGGGGTTCAGCGCCGTAATTCCAGTTTCTTTGCGCTGTTTCCGATCTAGGCTGTGGTAATCGTCCAGGCAAATCACCGTGACGAAATCTTCCCCAAACAAATCTGTTAATCGGCGCAAAAATGTAGATTTACCGCATCCGGAGTCTCCGGCAACACCAATTAGAACCACGCGATCCAGCTGACTGGTCATAGCTTCCCTCTAACGCAAAAAAAATTTTCTCATTGAGTTTTAAGCAATCTAAATCCTCAGCCCGGAGGGCACTCCGTTGGTTACTCTTGCGGTGGCGACACAGCACGAAAGCATAACCAATAGGAGCTTACAGCAACCTAGAGTAAGGCCCGTTGGGGAAGACTCAAGCTTCGTCCAGTAAGTATTTAATACTAGATGTTACACAGTATCTTACCAGAACGGGATAGACGCTACAAGCTAACCCCAGTGGAATCATCTCGCTCAGTATTTATGCTACGGTAGCCCGTGCATTTTTAGAAAGGAAAAATTAAATTGACTCAATGGAGACATTATTTAAGTCAATTGCTGGCTACCCTAAAAAAAGCTAACGTAGGGTTTCTAGGGTAGCCATTCGGCGAGGAAGAATATCCCTAACATTAGCGACGTTAACTATCCAGGTTCGGTCATTGCCCTCTTTTACCCGCCCTCAGTCAGCAGAGCTATATGTGGTGGAAAGACCGCTTTGTAGCAGAATGTTAACAGAAGGTGGGTTCGGAGATATTTAAGAGCAATGTACAATTCCACAGCAGCCAACGGTACTGCCAATACAGAATCTGGTAGCCGCGTCTTTGTTTATGAAGTGGTGGGTCTGCGTCAGAACGAAGCAACTGACAATGTAAGCTACCCCATTCGTCGTAGTGGCAGCGTGTTTATCACAGTGCCCTACAATCGCATGAATCAAGAAATGCAACGGCTTGCTCGTTTGGGCGGCAAAATTGTCAGCATCCACCCTCTGGGTGCTGAAAACGGAGCGAATGGCTCTAAGGGCAGCTCCCCTGCTGTAGCAAGCCTTGCGTCCAGTGAAAAAGCGAATGCTCCTGCCACTTCACAAACCGTCGCACAGGACACTCAAGCACCAAAAGAGAGTAAGCCTATGACTCAAGCGAAGGAAAAAACGGAAAAAGATATTCCCGTTAATATCTACCGCCCGAATAATCCCTTTATTGGTAAGTGTCTGAGTAATGAAGAGTTAGTTGGTGAGGGTGGGATCGGCACCGTTCGTCACCTGCTCTTTGACATCTCCCAAGGGGATCTCCGCTATTTAGAAGGTCAAAGTATTGGCATCATCCCGCCGGGAAATGACAACAAGGGCAAACCCCACAAACTTAGACTGTACTCGATTGCATCGACTCGTCATGGCGACAAGGTTGATGACAAGACTGTATCGCTGTGTGTCCGGCAGCTGGAGTACAAGCATCCAGAAACGGGCGAAATGGTCTATGGTGTTTGCTCCACCCATCTGTGCAATCTCCAGTCTGGGGACGATGTGAACATTACCGGGCCAACTGGTAAAGAAATGTTGTTACCAGAAGATCCGAATGTCAACGTCATCATGTTGGCAACCGGAACGGGTATTGCGCCATTCCGCGCTTACCTGTGGCGGATGTTCAAGGGAAATGAAAGAGCAGTTAACACCGACTACGAATTCAACGGCTTTGCTTGGCTCATTTTCGGAATTCCAACCACCCCCAACATCCTGTACAAGGAAGAACTGGAAGAACTGCAACAGCAGTACTCTGACAACTTCCGCCTCACCTATGCCATCAGCCGGGAACAGAAAAACCCCGAAGGCGGCAGAATGTACATTCAGGATCGAGTGGCTGAACACGCCGACGAACTCTGGAAAATGATTCAGCAAGACAATACCCACACCTATATCTGCGGCTTGAAGGGTATGGAAGGGGGGATTGATGAAGCACTCTCTGTCGCTGCTGGCAAGGATGGGGTGAATTGGAGCGAGTACCAAAGAACTATCAAGAAGGCTGGTCGCTGGCACGTAGAAACCTACTAGGTTGGTACTGGCTGGGAGTCCAACTAGCCGTCTATACTTGACTCTAAAAAAACCCGGTTTCTTTAAGAAACTGGGTTTCTCCGCTTGATGGCGATCGCTTCGAGTCAACTGGCGCGTCTGTCTTACCAGAATTGAAGCTGGGAAGCAGGCGTCAATCCTTTGGAGGAAGGATATTTTCTTGATTCATTGCCAGATATTCAGGCGTAGGTTAGTACAGGTGAATATCTGGCAATGATTATTTTTTAATTGACAAAAAGCATAAAAAGATATAAGTGAGGCAGTCAGTTGATCCAATGATGAGAATTAAGTTAAATTTAATTAAGTTCACGTTTAAGGTGCCAATGTTCGCCATATAGGGATAAGCCTAAATGTCCTGGTGGCAGCAAATCCAGCTCTTCGCTGGGATTTCCTGCCTAAAGCTTTGATGAATAGGTAACAAAAGGAATGTTTCAGTTCCTTCAATCAGCTCTCATCCCTTGTTTGTCATAACGCTTTATCTGCGCTGAATCTGCTTGTATTAGCCGTATCTAGAGACAACCGATTTATGAAATTTTCCTGGAGAATATTAGTACTTTGGACATTACCCGCCTTAGTCATTGGGTTTTTCCTGTGGCAAGGGGCATTTGCTGCTGCTCCCAGCGACATGGGTAAAAACACTGCTAGTACCCGCATGACCTATGGGCGCTTTTTGGAATACCTAGATGCCCAAAGAGTTACCAGTGTTGACCTCTATGATGGGGGTCGGACAGCGATTGTCGAAGCCGTCGATCCGGATCTGGATAACCGCATCCAACGGCTGCGGGTAGATTTGCCAACAACTGCCCCAGAATTGATTGCTAAGCTTAGAAACGCGAATATCAGCTTTGATACCCATCCCGCTCGCAACGATGGAGCTATCTGGGGATTTCTGGGTAATTTAATTTTTCCGATTTTGTTGATTGCTGGGCTGTTCTTCCTGTTCCGTCGCTCTAGCAACATTCCTGGGGGTCCGGGGCAAGCCATGAACTTCGGAAAATCAAAAGCCAGATTTCAGATGGAAGCCAAAACCGGCGTCAAATTTGACGACGTAGCAGGCATCGAAGAAGCCAAAGAAGAACTCGAAGAAGTCGTCACCTTCCTCAAACTCCCAGAGAAATTCACCGCCGTGGGTGCAAAAATTCCCAAAGGCGTGCTGTTAGTCGGTCCTCCCGGAACTGGGAAAACATTACTCGCCAAAGCGATCGCTGGGGAAGCCGGAGTTCCTTTCTTCAGCATCTCCGGCTCGGAATTTGTGGAAATGTTTGTCGGCGTCGGTGCATCCCGTGTCCGCGACTTATTCAAAAAAGCCAAAGAAAACGCCCCTTGCTTAATCTTCATCGATGAAATTGACGCCGTCGGACGGCAACGCGGTGCAGGGATTGGCGGCGGGAACGACGAACGGGAACAAACCCTCAACCAATTGCTGACAGAAATGGACGGGTTTGAAGGCAATACTGGGATTATTATCATTGCCGCTACTAACCGTCCCGATGTTCTGGATTCGGCGCTGTTGCGTCCGGGACGCTTTGACCGACAGGTGATGGTGGATGCACCGGATCTCAAAGGGCGTCTGGCAGTTCTGGAAGTTCACGGACGGAATAAGAAAATCGCTCCCGAAGTTTCCTTAGAAGCGATCGCTCGTCGGACTCCAGGCTTTACGGGTGCGGACTTAGCGAACCTGCTCAACGAAGCCGCCATCTTGACCGCCCGTCGTCGCAAAGACGCCATCACGATGATGGAAATCAACGACGCCGTTGACCGGGTGGTAGCTGGTATGGAAGGCACGCCGCTGGTGGATAGCAAGAGCAAGCGGCTGATTGCCTACCACGAAGTGGGGCACGCGATCGTCGGTACCCTAGTGACCGACCACGACCCGGTACAAAAAGTCACCCTCGTGCCACGGGGTCAAGCGCGTGGCTTAACCTGGTTCACTCCCAATGAAGATCAAGGCTTAATCTCCAGATCCCAGCTATTGGCACGCATTACGGGCGCTTTAGGCGGACGTGCGGCTGAGGAAGTCATCTTTGGCGATTCCGAGATTACTACGGGTGCTGGCGGAGACTTGCAACAGGTGACAGGGTTGGCACGGCAGATGGTCACGCGGTTTGGAATGTCTACCCTCGGTCCGCTGTCGCTAGAAAGCCAGAGTGGTGAAGTGTTCTTGGGACGCGATTGGACGAGCCGTAGCGAGTATTCTGAGGAAATTGCTTCCCAGATTGATGTCCAAGTGCGGTCAATTGTAGCTAAATGCTACAAAGATGCCTGCAAGATCATGCGCGAAAACCGCGAAGTCATCGATCGACTCGTAGACTTGTTGATTGAGAAGGAAACCATTGACGGTGAAGAGTTCCGCCAAATTGTTGCTGAGTACACGGATGTACCTGAAAAAGAGCAATTTGTGCCGACTTTGTAAATAGTTTTGAGTTTTGAGTTTTGAATTAATTCATAACTCTTCAGGATATGGGGATGAGGTGACTCATCCCCGTTTTTTTGTTTGTGCTGCCAGGGATGGTGAATGCGATCGCTATATCTTTCCATTAAAAATTTTGCGACTTAGTAGCACCCGCTTGTTTGAGTAATTCAATCACCTCAGCGTGTTGTCCACCTTTGTGATGCCCTTCTATAATGCCCAACTCAGCATATTCAAGAGGATTACAGAAACCTTCCGCATTCACATCTGCACCCGCTTCTACCAAGGCGCGAACAATATCAAGGTCTCCAATATTGCACGGCGGTGGCATTGATGCCGATAGCGTAGCCCTGATTTGAGGCAACGTCCACCGTGATTTCACCAACAACAAAAAGGCTCCTGTTTTCCAACAGGAGCCTTTTCATTTATCAGTTATAAGTCTCTAATTCAAAACTCAAAACTTTAGTCAAGTGGGGTCATTGACATCACTGGCTCGGTTTCGCGGTCAATACCTTTCTCGAAACCAGCAGCAGCAGCGCGGGCACGACCGGCGTGCCACAAGTGACCAACTAGGAAGAAGAAGCCCATGACAAAGTGGAAACAGGACAACCAAGAACGGGGAGACACGTAGTTAAACGAGTTGATCTCCGTTGCAACGCCACCCACAGAGTTTAGAGAACCCAGAGGAGCATGGGTCATATACTCAGCAGCGCGACGCGCTTGCCAGGGTTGAATGTCATTCTTGATCTTGTTCAGGTCAAGACCGTTGGGACCGCGCAGCGGCTCCAACCAGGGGCCACGGAAATCCCAGAAGCGCATTGTTTCACCACCGAAGATGATTTCGCCGCTAGGAGAGCGCATCAGATATTTACCTAAGCCCGTTGGACCTTGTGCAGAACCGACGTTAGCACCTAAGCGTTGGTCGCGGATCAGGAAGGTCATCGCTTGAGCTTGAGAAGCTTCAGGGCCAGTAGGGCCGTAGAATTCGCTGGGATAGACAGTGTTGTTAAACCAGACGAAGCAAGAGGCAATGAAAGCCATCAAGGACACAGCGCCGATGCTGTAGGAGAGATAAGCTTCTCCAGACCAGATTAAGGCACGACGTGCCCAAGCAAAAGGCTTGGTGAGAATGTGGAAAATGCCACCAGCAATGCAAATCAGGCCAACCCAGATGTGACCGCCGACTACATCTTCCAGGTTATCAACACTAACAATCCAGCCCTCGCCACCGAAGGGAGACTTCAGCAGGTAGCCGAAGATCGCTGCTGGGTTGAGCGTGGGACTGGTAATGACGCGAACATCACCACCACCGGGTGCCCAAGTGTCATATAAGCCACCAAAGAACATTGCCTTAATCACCAGCAAGAACGCACCTATTCCCAATAGGATCAGGTGAATCCCGATAATGGTGGTCATTTTGTTCTTATCTTTCCAGTCGTAGCCAAAGAAGGCGGAGTAACCTTCCAGAGTTTCCGGACCGCGAATCGCGTGGTAAATTCCACCTAAACCCAGAACGGCAGAGGAAATCAGGTGCAAAACACCAACCACAAAGAAGGGGAAAGTGTCGATCACTTCACCACCTGGACCCACACCCCAGCCTTGAGAGGCTAGGTGAGGCAGCAGGATTAATCCCTGTTCGTACATTGGCTTTTCGGGCACAAAATGAGCGACTTCAAACAAAGTCATCGCTCCAGCCCAGAAGACAATCAGACCAGCGTGGGCAACGTGAGCGCCCAGCAGCTTACCAGACAGGTTGATCAGACGGGCGTTACCCGCCCACCAGGCGAATCCGGAGGACTCTTGGTCGCGTCCGGCACCTGATACGAAACCACTATTAAATGACGTTTGCACGGGGTAAAACCTCTATTGTCATTAACCAAACAAGGTATCGACTTTAGATTTTAGATTTTAGATTTTAAATTTTAGATTAATAATTATCCAAAATCTAAAATCCAAAATCCAAAATTCTATAGTGCGTTACCGCGAGGCAGAACCTCTTCAGGGAAGATAAAGTTCTCGTGGGGCTGATCCTGAGGAGCCATCCAAGCCCGGATGCCCTCATTGAGCAGAATATTCTTGGTATAGAACGTTTCAAACTCAGGATCTTCTGCCGCCCGCAGTTCCTGGGAAACAAAGTCGTAAGCCCGCAGATTCAAGGCTAAACCAACAATCCCAATCGAACTCATCCACAATCCGGTGACGGGGACAA
>NZ_JBHZGO010000041.1:0-1736 GCF_042747725.1 Coleofasciculus sp. H7-2 | reverse complement strand
TCCTCAGTCCTCAGTCCTCAGTCCTCAGTCCTCAGTCCTCAGTCCTCAGTCCTCAGTCCTCAGTCCTCAGTCCTCAGTCCTCAGTCCTCAGTCCTCAGTCCTCAGTCCTCAGTCCTCAGTCCTCAAGATTTGCCAAGCCAATTTTGCCGCCCCAACCATTCCAGCTTGGTTGCCTAACTCAGCTTTTAATAGGTGCAAACCGTCACGGGAACTCTTCAGCACCCGCTGCTCAATCTCTGCAAGTGCAGCGGGAAAGAAAAATTCTGCACTTGCACTAACACCGCCGCCAATGACAATCGCTTCCGGCGTTAAAACATAGATGAGACTCGATAATCCAACACCGAGATCGCGCCCGTAGCTTTGCCAAAATTCTAATGCTTGCGGATCGCGTGCGCTTGCCAACTTACCCAGTTCCTCTGGTTCTAAGCCAGTGCGGCGGCGAATGGCTGATACTGAGGCATATTGCTCTAAAGAACCTTGATTGCCGCTATTACACGGGGGGCCATCTGGGTTTAAAGTAATTAATCCTAGCTCGCTAGCGGCACCTTGATGACCGACGAATAGCTTCCCATTGAGAATAATCGCACCACCCACACCCGTACCCAGCGTCAGTAGAATCAAATCCCGGTAATGGCGTCCAGCCCCTAACCAAGCTTCTCCCAAGCCAGCACAGTTAGCATCATTGGCGAGAACTGTAGGTAAACCTGTTTTGGCTTCTAACCAGTCTGCTAGGGGTACATCATGCCAGCCTGCCAGGTTAATCGCTACTCTAGCAATTCTACCCGATGCATCGGCGGGACCAGGGGTGCCGATACCGAGCGCGATCGCGTGTCTTTCTGGATCGAGATTAGCGATCGCTTCCATCATCGCATCCAAAACCGCTGTTGGTGTTGCCGGTTGCGGTGTCGCCACACTCAACGACTCCAAGCAAGTTCCTTCCTCGCGGAACCTCCCCAGCTTAATCGCCGTTCCTCCCAAATCAATGCCAATTACTTCTGGATTGTCTTTAGTCATTAGTCAGCGGTTATTAGTCACTTTTTTTCATTAATCCATTAGTCAGCAATACCAAAAGAATTCCAGAATTTTTGAAATTCTTGCTCAGCTTGCTGATAACTTGCCGCTTTCTGCTCTAATACCGCTTTAGCAATTTGTTTATCTTCATACTGCTTTTTCGCTAATTCCAACTCCAGCTTCTTCATCTGATAATCTTGCCGTCTGATTGTCCCTTCAACCGAAGCAACCCAGTTAGTAAAGCCCAAATTTTGAACTTCCCAATCAGTATTTCCTACCTCAGAGATAGCTTTTTCTCCCAAAGCAGATTTACTTTTTTCCGTCAGAGTGTGAAAACTATTCAACGCCCCCTTAATTTGTGGAAGAACGCGCATTGAATTTTCCACAGAAAACCTTTCATTCAGGGTATAGCTAACAGGTTCATCGGGATGAACGGGTTTAAGCTGCAAATCCGATACTTGTGTGGCGCTGGAACTGGGTTGCACCTTCAAACCTGTGACAGGTGCCGCTCTAAGTATCCCCGCGATCGCAATAGATAACATAAAACCACCTGTAGCGGCGGCAATTAAGGAAATATTGTCTTTCATATCTCACCAAAGGGCAATGTTCTAGACGTGTGGAAATGAGAGAATGAGAGGAGTTGTCTTTCCTGTCCTGACCAATGATATTAGAACCTGTGTTGTGTCCCGATTGTAGCAGTGATGATGTGGTGAGACACGGTCGCT
>NZ_JBHZGO010000040.1:0-201560 GCF_042747725.1 Coleofasciculus sp. H7-2 | reverse complement strand
CACCATCTGTCAAAGCAAGGGGGCATAGCGGCGGGAGTTGTCTCTTTCATCCCTCAAACCTCAACGTGAAATGTCTGTTATTACAGTATTATACTTCCATTGACTTTTGATTTTAGTTTAAGTCCCACTAGGCACTTCAGAAGAAAATGATCATATCCACCTCATGTATAAGAGCGTCTTTGGCTTACCAGAATCGCTTTCCCAGTTCTTCCAAGACAGCTACAATCAGCTGATGTCGCCGTTTTTATACAACGGCTCCGTAAGAGATATGGAAAAAGCCGGAAAGCTTTACGCTCAGTTTTTTGACAAGCCGATTCAAAAAGCGGAACGAGAGGCAATTCAACAAGCCTTGCAATCTACTGGTAATTTGGACGATGCAAAGGCAGGGTTGCTGAATATTAACCAGGAAAAGGTGTGGTTGCGATCGCAACAAGTCACCGTTAAACCACAGGGCGACTGGGCAGATGTGGAACTTTACGAAGTGTATGCCAACCAAACCACTGATGTTGAGGAAATATTCTATTCCTTTTCTTTGCCAGAAAGCGCTGCAATTACAGGCTTGTGGTTGGGCGACAGCGAGAACTTAGCCAAGCGCTTTCCATTTAAGGTTTCGCCACGCGGTGCCGCTCAGAAAGTCTATACTTCACAGGTAAGCCGTTGGCGTCCCGTCGATCCAGCTTTACTTGAGCAAGTTGGACCTCTTCAATATCGCTTGAGAGCCTTTCCTATTCCTCCCTACTTATCGCCACAGCAGCAAGCGGAGTTAGAAAATGAACCAACCGAGATGCATCTGTGGCTGACATATAAAGTCATGCGACAAGAGAAAGGGTGGGCATTACCCCAGCTAGGGGAGAAGCGTAACATCTTTTGGAATCAGGACACCCAGCGCATCCGCAATGGAGAAGTGGTGGCACGTTTTGGCGATGATTGGCTGGAACCTTTTATATCAGCAACTGGGCAATATCGGCCAAGTGTGCATCAGGTTAACTTGCCAGATGGCTACCAAATCTCAGCCAAGCCATTAGCGGCAAAAGATTATTCGATGCCCCAAGGGAAGCGGTTTGCGGTCATTCTCGATGCTTCCCGGAGTATGGCAGCACATACCAGGAAACTGACTGAGACTTTTAGCTGGTTGAAAGAACACGGCTTTGCTGACAACATCTTCGCTAACAATGATGCCGATTTGTATATCAGTGCGTCTCCTGGTGCAAAACCTCAGCGCATCGACGATCTCAGTCGCTTCAATGCCATGAAGATGACATTCTACGGCAGCATACAACCCAAGGAAATGCTGCGGCAGTTTACCCAGATGCGGGGCGATACGCCCTACGATGGCATCTTATTGGTGACGGATGAGAGCGGTTACGAGTTATCAGACAATCGCAAGGATGTGCCAGTAATGCCTGCACCTTTGTGGGTGGTGCATCTCGGATCGTTGTCACCTGCGTATGACGATGCCACTCTCAAAGCCATTCAAGAAAGTGGTGGCGGTGTGTGTACCGAAATTTCCGAAGTTTTGCAGCGACAGGCAACGAAGGCAGCGTTAGGGTCATCTGTAGTCAGCGTGGTGGATGGCTATGCCTGGTTTATGGAAAAAGCCCCGGATAATAGCCAGACTGTTGATGCACCTCAAAACTCCAATACTCAGGGTTTTGAACCTCTGGCGGCGCGGCAAATGGTTTTGGGGTTAAGCAAACAGATGGATGGAAAAATTGCTCAACTTGATGCCATTCATGCGATCGCTAAAACTTACAAAATTGTGACTCCCTACTCGTCCATGATTGTACTGGTCAATGACGAGCAACGAGAGGCTCTTAAAATTGCGGAAGCTCAGAAAGACCGTTTTAACCGTTCGGTTGAAAATGGAAAAGAGCAGCTGCTAAACAATCCTTTTAACGCTAGGATACCCGAACCGTCCACGATTATCGGGTTGGTAGCGATCGCATTATTCCTGATTCGCACTCGTCAACGCGGTGTCAAACTACAATAGATGCACGTTTCGACTGCGAGAAACAGAAGGCTCAAGGGTGGATGGTTGTTTGAAGCCTTGTCTCTACATCTGACGGATTCTCTTATTCAAGAGCGATCGCATCCACCCAATCTTGATAATCAGGATCTCGATTTTCTGTAATTGCTATGAGTTTTTCTCGCAGTTTTTCAGTAATCGGTTTGCTTTCTGGTAATTGATAATTTTCAATTTTTTTTACTGGCGCAACCTTGGCAGCAGTCCCACTAAGAAAAACTTCGTCAGCGATAAAAAGCTCTGATTTATCAACGGGTCTTTCTATGGTTTTAATTCCTAAATTTCTGGCAATTGTTAGGACACTGTCTCTGGTAATTCCTTCTAAAATATCCTGTTCAAATCCAGGGGTAATCAGTTGCCCATTTCTCACCAAAAATATATTCATCCCAGAGGCTTCGCAAATTTTTCCCTGAGAATTCATCATAATCGCTTCGTCAAAGCCGGACTCTACCGCCTCAGTTTTAGCTAAGGCAGAAGTAATATATGCGGCGCTGATTTTGCCTCTCAGAGGCAAGCTGCGATCTTCTTGTCGATACCAAGAACTAATTCGACAGCTGACTCCTTCGGGAGATAAATAATCTGCTAGCTCAATTCCATAAACTAAAAAATCTTTCTCAATATTATGGAGTCTGGGGGCAATTCCTAAGCCCGAACTATACACTAAAGGTCGGACATAAAAAGACTTGCTTGGTTGATTCTTTTTAACCAAATCAACGATAACTTCTCGAATTTTGGCAGATGGTAAATCATAGTGTAAATACTTAGCACTATCACTTAACCTTTGGCAATGACGGTCTAATCTAAATAGTAAAATTTGCTGATTATTTTGAGGATCGGGAATCCCCCTTAATCCGCCAATCGCTCCAGTTCCATAGTGCAAAGCCTGAGTTGCAATAGAAATTTTGGCTTCGCTAAAAGGGACAAATTTGTTCTGAAAGTAAGCAATGGGTAAAAAATTATTCATAAGCTTAAAGAAGTTTTTACAGATGTTTTTCGATTTCCCGATTGCGATCCTACACATTCGGCTTCCTTAAAGTTCTTTCAAAATTCAATTAGAGGATTCAAGAACGTTAGTGACTATTACTATAAATGATGACTTGATTTCGAGCTAGTACAAATTTTGATATGAATAAAATATTTTAATAGTAGGGTGGGCATTGCTCACCCTACTGCGTGGCTAACAACTAGCAATCTCGTTACCCGCGATCGCTCTCTGGGGTGATTCTGGCACCAGACGCCCCACGGCTTGCTTGACAAATCCTTGCAAGAAAGCAACTCGTTGATTTTGCTGAAACACCTTTTGCAAGGTTTCGCGCAACTGATCGAGATTCAAAGGACGCCCTTCTGCAGTCGTAGCGGCTTCCTGCGCTTGGAAATATTCAATCAAGCTCACACCCGCTAACCGGGTTAGATAGGCAGCGCTGACGCCCTGAACTGCTCCTCCGGCGACAAATGTGATGGCATTGCTCTTAAGAACACTGGCAACGGTTTGAGTGGTCAGCTCGACTAAACCAAGCTTGAGCATCAAGCTACCCATTGTCCCAGCGATCGCTTGCGCTTGTTGGAGAGAGAATTTTTGCTGATAAAGATTACCGAGATCCATGACTAGCTGACCATTAATGGCAGCGGTTGCCAGCAAGTCCAAGGCGGGCACGGGGTTAGCAAAGGCGGTGGCGGCAGCAATCCACTGATATTGCTCGATAACGGGAAGGGCGCGATCGCGTCTCACTTCATTCAATGCAGATTTCACCTCGGCTTTCAGCGCATAAGCTGCCCTCCAAGCCGTTGCCCAAACTAGCTGTTGACTTTCTTGGGCTAAAATTTGGCTTAACCGACCCGCGATCGCTGTCATCTCAGGGACTGGGGTTTCCATCCACTCCCGCACCGAACCATCCGGTTGATGCTGACGCACTTTGATGGCGCTGGGGGAAGCAGCAACAGCCACTACATCCTCTTGCGTCAGCGTTCCTTGTATGCGTTGCCGCAATTGCTGCAACACCGTGGCGCGTTCTTCGGGTAAATACTGGTCTTGCTTGTTAAAAACCAGCATTGCACGCTGTTTAGATGCCGCTAGCTGCTGTAAGGTTTGATATTCTGGATCGGTCAAATCTCCATTGGTAACAAATAGCACCAAATCTGACCTTTCCCCCAACCCTTCCCGATTAGGGGAAGGGGGTTGGGGGGTTCGGTCAGTTGCAGTGAATAAAGCGGGTGTCTCTTGCAAGGTGAGTTTTTGCGGCTGTTGAGATATCCAGCTTGACTCTAGAACTTGAATTAAGGTGGATTTGCCGACTGACTTTCCGCCAGTCACAGCCAGATGCATCTCCTGGCGATCGATTTCAGTTGTGATTTTGGCGAGTCGTTCTCTTAGCTGAGCATTTGCCGGATGGTTTTCTGCCTCTGCCTCTAGCTGGCTAATCGTACCTTCGGTTTGAGCGATCGCTTTTTCTACCGTTTCCCTGTCCATCTGGCTGACATCTGGCAGATGAAGCTCTTTGGCTGTCTGTTTCTGGAACAACCATAAGCCAGCACCGAGTGCGATCGCGCCAATTACACTAAACTCACCGACTGTCCCGGCTGAGTCATGAAAACTCTGCAACAGCCAAAGCGAGAATGAAAGACCAATTCCCCCAACTAAAATCGGACGCCGCAAATTTACAGCCATAAATATTTAAATGTAACCAATATCTGCTAACCAGCGTACAACAAATCCCTGCAACCTTTTGGGATTGCAGGGATTGTTTACTTTTTTATTTGGTGGCGGGAAGTGGATTTGAACCACTGACCTTCGGGTTATGAGCCCGACGAGCTACCAGGCTGCTCTATCCCGCGTTGTCTTGCCAACTTATTTACTATAACGCAAATTCAGGAATGTGGCAACTACAGCATCGAAAGTTCCCCAACTACATCTAGGCGCTTGAATTTGCTCAAGCTCATAAAGGTTTCCGACAGGGTTTCCGCCACCGTGGGACTAATCCAACCCATTTGCTTGAGTAAATGAATAGCAACGGCATACTTTGCCCGCCCTGCTCCATCCGTCACCTTAATTGCCAGTCCCATGCCTTCGCCAACTCGACCGATGCACTGAATCCCTTCAGCACCACCTTTACTGATGATTTCTCCTTCGGTCAGACGCATGAGTTCTGTATCAAATAACCCTTCTCCTGCCACCATATTTGGGTGATGGGTCATGGCGCGGACGATGCGCTCCATATCCAAATTGTTACCAGAGGCAAGCTGAGCATACAACGTACCCATTTGCCCCAGCTGCATGAAGTAGGTAGGAGCGCCACAATCATCGTGGGCACTGATGAACTCTACAGCAGGCATTCGCAGCAATTCGGCAACTTTGCCTAAAATTAGCTGCTGAACGGGGTGGTTGCGCTGCAAATAGGTATTCAGGGGCCAATGCCTTGCTTGGCAAACGGCAAGCATTCCAGCGTGTTTCCCGGAACAGTTATACTCCAGGGGACTCCGTTTGCCTTCGGGAATTGGACACTGAAGTGCTGATGGGTCAACATCCGAGCGCCAAAGAACGTTAAAAGCTTGTCGGACTTGGGCGGTCGTGCCTTTGTGGGAGCTACAGATAATTGCTAAGTCTCGATCCGTCAGCTTGTAGCGTTCCAGGGTGCCGGTAGTCGTGACTGCCAGCGCCTGAAATGGCTTGAGCGCGGAACGAACAAAAGCAGCGGTTTCCGAGCTGCCTGCTACCGATAGAACGCGCCCTCGGTTGTCACAGACGACCGCTTGGGCGCGATGGGTTGATTCAATAATGCCTTCGCGCAGCAACCGAACTTCCAGTTCTGCGGATTGATTTCTTTTTCCCCTTGTCATGGGTAAGACTTTATCACTTTTTGTTAGTTGTTCAGTAACCGGCGATCGCTTGTTTTGAGGTAGTCGGTAGATTTTGAACCCTTTACTCACTATCCACTACCTCTTACCCAATGACCAATGACCTAATGCCTAATTACAGAAAGTACCAAATTAGACTACCTGCAAAGAAAAATAAGGCAAGCAAGACAAAGGTTCGCTGTAACCGCTGGAGGATTGGTTGAATTTGGTAAGTGACGATCAAGCGATCGCGCGTCAAAATTTCTTCTGGCTTCGTCCAGCACTGACCGTCGTACCAACCGGATTCTTCATAAAATACTTGTTGATTCTCTAAGCGCGATCGCACGTAAGACCAACCCAAGTACAGTCGCACCAGTACCAACACCACTCCCAGACTCGCTCCTGCTGCACCACTGAGGATAAACTTGCTCAGATACTTTCCCGGCGCAAAGCTTGCCTCTGCCATCGGTGCTGCCACGAACCAGCCCAAACCCCAAATCCAAGCCAGCTTTTTGATGTATCCTCCCAGTTCCAGCGTTACCCAGCGAAAGAACCAGGAATCCTTCAACTCCTGGTACTCATTGAGCGGTTGTTGTTCAGTGGGAACTGGGCAAACTGAAACTGGAGTTTCCATCATGTTTTACTTTCCCATCGCCTCACGATGCTGAGAAATCGATTTTTTCAGCATGACCCCAGAACGCTTCCAGATTATAAAATTCGCGCTCTTGAGGCAACAAGATGTGAATGATTACATCCCCGTAGTCCAAAAGTACCCAGCTGCCCTCTGCCTTTCCTTCCACCCGCAGAGGCAGCTGTTGCAACTCCATTTCTACTTTCTGTTCAATCGACTGGGCGATCGCTCTCACTTGGACTCTGGAGAAGCCGGTAGCGATCGCAAAGTAATCCGCCAGGTAGGATACCTCTCCCACCTGGAGCAATACAATGTCAGCCGCTTTGCGGTCATCAGCGGCTCTGGCAGCGGTCAAAGCCAGCTCTTTGCTTGCTTTTCGTTTATCTGCATTGACAGCCAATCGAGCAGAAGCATTCGTGTCGGTTCCGTTAGAGATGAATGCTTCGCTCTCAAGAGAGGAATCTACCTTGAACTGTTCTGACATTAAATCCTGATTTCCTTGTTCAAAAACACCTATAATTTCCTTCAAAATTGATTCAACTCACAGCCACTGTACTAGAGAAATGCTGAAGTTTCTATTTTAATTTTTGAATCGATCTTCAGCTTTTTATGGCTTCCTTTAACTTTTCATTTCATTTATCCTTCATCCTTTATGCTTCGGGTTGCTGCTTTTTGCTAGCGATTTGAAGTGCCCAATTACGGCTACGGATCGTTCGAGGGTGAATTAAGCAACGAGTATCGAGTAGATATTTCAGGGAATAATCGCAAGTTAGCCAAACAGCTTTGTAGAGATTTTGCCAAGCAACTTGTCTTAAAGCTTCTAACTCAGGAGTATTGCCTCTTCCTGGCTCCAGAGTATCAGCCAAAAACACGATACAACTCAATCCACTCATTCCCGGTCTGCCTAAGGTGTGATCCTGGATTGCCTGCAAAATTTCTTCATCAAATATTCCAAATTTGTCTCTGGCAACAATTGCACTGACATCTGCGTGCAACAGATGCGGATTTTCTTCATCCACCGGGTCTAATTCCAATCCTTCTTCTCGTGCCATTTGCAACAGCACCGAAGGCTTAAAGTATTTCGCTAGGTCATGCATCAACCCCGCTGTAGCGGCTTTTTCCACGTCGAGTTGATAATGCAGCGCTAGCTCAATAGCCATCTGCTCGACGCCTAGAATATGTTTGATTCGAGCGGCAGGGACACGATCTGCTAACCAGGCTAAGACCTGTTCGCGCATTGGGCGAGGAACTCCGTAGGGCTATCGGGACAGATGTTAAGGACAAAGCCTTGGGGTTTGGGCGATCTCTGGTTCCCAGGATATAAACGCTAGGCATCGCGCGATCGCCACTTCAAACCGATAACCATTTTGCTTTCATTCTAGATCAATGAAGCCTAACCTCATCAAACAGCTTCTCATACTGCTCCAAGGCGTGCTCGAAGGAGTAATTTTCTATAGCATATTGTCTGCCTTGCTGACCCAGGGTTTCTGCTTTGTCAGGATTTTGATATAAGTCTAAAATTGCTGCCGCCAGAGCCTCAGGATCTTCTGGGGGAACGACGACGCCGCCGCCGCTATGCTGCACTGCTTTAGCTGCCGTACCACTAGCGGGAACAGAAGCCAGAATCGCCCTACCGCTGGCTAGCAGCACCTGAATTTTAGAAGGCATATTGAAGGAAATCACGTTTTCCTTTTGCATCACCAACCCTACATCCGCCGCTGCCAGTAGTTCCGGCAATTTTTTGCGGTCTTGAAATCCCTGTACCAACACGTTTGGCGCATTCACTTTTTGACTGTATAACTTCAAGTCATCTATGGCTTCTTTTTCTCCCACAATCACCACAGAAATGTCTGGAATATGTCGCAGGCGAGCTGCCGCATCGATCAAAGTCGTTAAGGGTTGGGTGCGACCGATGTTACCGGAATAGAGAACCACAAATTTGCCGTCAAGTTGGTGAGCGGCTCGAAAATAATTATTTTCTTTGGGCAAAGGTTTAATAAATTCAACATCGACCCAGTTGGGAATTAACGCAATTTTGCTTTCCGGGACTCCTTTGCCAACTAAATTATCAACAAATCCATCGGCAATGACGCTAATCTTCGTTGCGGTTCGGTAGGCAAATTTTTCTAGCTTTTCAAAGATGGCAATTATCCGTTTGTTGGTGAGCAACCCCGTATGAACTGCGGCATCCGGCAAAATATCCTGGAGGTTCAACACCACCGGACAGCGGTGTAACCATCCCAGTAGCGCGGCTGGAACGGAAGCTGGCAGGGGCGGTACGGTTAACAAAATCACGTCTGGTCGCCTGCCTTTGAGGGCATGGACTAAGCTGATCAGGACAAAGCTGGCATCTAATAGAATTCGATCTATCAAACCCGGTTTCGGGCGAATCCAGACGTAATTGCGCTGAATGGCTACGCCATTTATTAGTTCTGTTAGGTACAATTTCCCGTTATATTCGTCGTAGATGCGCCGTTGCGGATAGTTTGGCATGGCAGTGACAACTCGCACTTGATGACCTTTTGCTACCAAACCTTCCGCTAGTTCGGTCATCAAGGGGGCAATGCCGATTGGTTCCGGATGATAGTTGTAGGAGTAAATCAATATCCGCATGATCTAGGTCTTACCAAATGTTTAGCACCAAGCTTCTACCTAGTCTAATCGGGGGTAGTGGTATGTTGGTACGATCGCGCATCGTCTTTGAGTAAGAATCTGCTTTTTCTCGGTCTACAAGCGCGATCGCTATTGTAAATGAGATTCACTCCCGGTTGTGCGAGGCAGCAGCACCTCGATGAGAAAGCGAATGTTCTTCAGTTTTAGCGAATTCTTCTTCGCATCAACAAGCAATTCCGTTCGTCAGGCATTCGCGTGTAATCGAGTTCATCTGTGAATTGTTGCATAAATATTAAACCCCGACCCCCTTCATTCTCCAGCGGATCAAAATCCTTTTGACCCACTAATTGCAGCTTTGATTGCAGCTTTGCTGGCAAATTAAACGGTTTTCCATAGTCCCAAATCCGCATTTCCAAATAGCCAATATAGACTTTTACCTCAATCTGAATTGGGGTGGTTGGGGGCAATGAAGAATGAGCGTGGCGAATCACATTCGTAAACCCTTCAGTTAAGGCTACCTGGGACTGCCACCATAATTCATAGGGCAGTAGGGGTAGAGTAAGTTGCTCAAACCATTGCAAAACTTCTGTTAAAGCATTTAAATCCGTCTCCACCTGAAGGCGGGATTGTGCTATTGGTTGTTCCTTTGTCATTAACAGAAGTAATTGAGGTTTCCTAATAAGCACCACTGTTTTTGCGAAATAAAATTAGGATTGTTTTGACAATTAACTTGAGGTCGTAGATCAGGCTCCAGTTCTGTTGGTAGCGCAAATCCAAGCGAATCACGTCTTCAAAATTGCGTACTTGCGATCGCCCATTCACCTGCCACTCACCCGTCATTCCCGGTTTTACATCTAAACGCTGCCATTCCGGAACTTCGTAGCGTTCCACTTCATCGGGTGTCGGGGGTCTAGTACCGACTAAACTCATCTCCCCTTTCAGGACATTCCAAAACTGCGGCAGTTCATCCAGACTCGTCTTCCGTAAAACTCGACCCACTCGCGTTACTCGCGGATCGTTTTCATTCTTGAAAAAGGCTCCACTGGCTTGATTCTCGATTGTGTTTTTCAGTGCTTCCGCGTTTACGCACATTGAGCGGAATTTCCACACCTGAAACCGTCTTCCCATCCAACCGCAACGGATTTGACTGAAAAAAATCGGTCCTGGATCGTCGATCTTAATGGCAATGACGATGGGAATCAACAAAATTGCCGCGATCGCTAAACCCACCAGCGATCCCACCACGTCAATACCACGTTTAATCCACGAGCGCACGGAAGGATGAGTCGTCGGTAGCTGATTTTCTGATTTTTTGCCAGGGGTTGTCGTTGCGCTTTGGCTTGGCGGCTCGATCGTCAAAACCTGATCCAGTCCCGTCATCGATAACACTGCCATCACTTGAGGATGGACACCCCGGAGTACCAATTCGACTCCTTTTTCCCGCGCTAGCTTTACATTACTGACCAGCGCACCAATGCCACTGCTATCGATAAATGTGGTCTGACTCAAATCAAAAACTAATTGCTGAGTAACGGCACTCTCTTGTAAGAATTGCTGACAGCTTTTCTTAAAAGCCACGGCCTCAAGAACAGTAAGCCGAGGGGGTAGTTGGACTACAGGAGTGTCGTTGAAGAACGTAATCCGAAAATCTGCATCGGGGAGCGGTCCAACCATGTAAACCTGGTACTAAGGTGCCATCTTAATATTTTGAAAAATATTTGAGATTAGTCAATTCAACTTCATTAAAAAATTTTGTAAAGATTATTTTATTTTTTTGAGATAATTTCACCTCAATCAAGTTCATCGAGAGTCTATACTAGCACTGAAATAGCGAGTTGTACTAAGAAATTTTTTTTGAACCCGCTTCTGCGGGTATCATCGAGCAAACAGCTTGGCGGCGGTTAAAAATTGTAGCTAAGGCTGAGTTATTTCAGTTACCGACCGGAATCATCAATATCAGCAGAACTATCAAGCGGTGAGAAGACTGGCTGGTTAAACAGCTGTTAAGAGCGATCGCACTTAACAGCACGCGGAAAGTCAAGCCTACTTCCAGCATGGTTAATCAGGAACTCAAGGCAGATAATGGGATTAGTAGACACCTTAGACTAAACCGAGTACGGAGCGAACCAGTCGCATCTCAAGTCAGAGCAAAAATGATCCCTAAAACTGCCGACTATCCCACTGCGCGGCTGATTGAAGTCTTCTCCGCCATTCAAGGCGAAGGACTGAATGTAGGCACCCGCCAAATATTTATCCGCTTTGCCATCTGCGACCTGCGCTGCCACTTTTGCGACAGTGCCCACACCTGGTTAGCTCCAGATAAGTGTAGCGTGGAGCTAACACCTGGGCAAAGAGACTTTGAAACCCACTCGAATCCAGTGCCTAGCCAAGTATTACTAGAATGGATTCAACGGCAAAATCAACCCGGTTTGCACGACAGCATCAGCCTCACGGGCGGCGAACCGCTGCTTCATGCTCCCTTCCTGGTAAAATTTCTGCCTGCTTTGCGCCACTCCACAGGATTGCCAGTCTACCTGGAAACCGGCGGTCATCGTCCAGAACAACTAGCCCCGATTTTGCCCTTCCTAGACTCTGTAGGCATGGATATGAAGCTGCCTAGCGTCAGTGGAGAACAGCGGTGGAAAGCGCACGGGGAATTTCTCCAGCTTTGTCATGATTCACAGGTTGATAGTTTTGTCAAATTAATTATTTCTAGTCAAACTGAGCCATCTGAGCTGGAACAGGCAGCTGAATTGGTGGCAGCAGTTAGCCCCGCTATCCCGGTGTTTTTACAGCCAGTGACACCCCTACCAATGCCCCATCATCTGCCAGTGTTTGCCCCAACGCCCGCGCAGGTTCTGGAGTGGCAGGCATTAATGAAGCGAAGTCTCAAGCAAGTGCGAGTTGTGCCACAAACTCACAAAATGCTGGATCAACTTTGATTCAAAAGGTTCTGACAATCTCAACTTATTAAAAAACTACGAGCAAACACGGTGGTTGTATGAAGAATGTATGAAGAAGAACGGACTTTATGTGAAATTACTGTGTAAACACTTGATTTAAGGTTGTCGTTAAACTTTTCTAAACCCCATCTTAAAGTCAAAGTCTGATGCTGAGAAAGTAAAATTTCTAGGGGTCGGACATGGTTCAATCAAGGCATTGGCTTTCAGCGTTGAGTTGCTCCCTGGCGATATCTGTAGTGAGTATCGCGGCAAATACTACCTCTGCTTACGCAGTTTCCTTGGTCAACAATCTCACGATTCCAGGTAACAGTACGGATCTATCTCCTCTCAATGGCGGCATGGGTGGTGCCAACGTCAACCGTTTGGCACTTTTCTCGGATCTCTACTACGACCGCTATCAAAACGTATATTACAGCCTCCCTGACCGGGGACCTGGGGGAGGTGTTATTAGCTACAACACGCGAATCCAGAAGTTTTCTCTAGATGTTGACCCAAACACGGGGGCAATCAGCAACTTCAAGCTGCTAGACACCATTCTGTTTACTAAAAACGGTAAAAACTTCAACGGATTAAACCCCAGCCTACTCAACAGCGATGCTGGAGTTCTCGGTCTCAGTTTTGATCCAGAGGGATTTGCTGTTGCCCCTAATGGCAATTTCTACGTTTCCGACGAATACGGTCCATCTGTATATGAGTTTAGTTCAGATGGTTCGTTCATCAGGGCGTTTAAGACACCAGAAAATATTATCCCAAAAGTTGGCAGCAGCTCCAACTATGTGGATGGTCAAGGAACGATTACCAGCGGTCGCCAGGATAACCGAGGTTTTGAAGGGTTGACTCTCAGCCCTGATGGCACCAAACTATATGCAATTCTGCAAGACGCCCTGGTTAACGAAGGGTCTAACGAAGGGTCTGCTGATGGACGCTACAGCCGTAACGTGAGATTGGTGGAATTTAACACGGCGACGGGTGAGAGCGTCGCTCAGTATATTTACCAGCTAGAAACTATTGCAGACATCAACGAGCGCATTCCCGGTACTAAAGATGATTTCAAGAAGAATGCCCAAGGTCGCAACATTGGCGTTAGTGCTATTACAGCGCTGAATGACAAGGAGTTTTTGGTGCTGGAACGGGACAATCGAGGGTTGGGCGTGGAAGACACCGCAAGCAGCAAACCTGTTGGCAGCAAACGGGTTTACAAGATTAACCTGACCGATGCCACGGATGTCAGCAGCATCAGTTTGGCAGGCAGCAATATGCTACCAGTTAGCGTAAATGCTGTGAATAAGTCTCTGTTTCTGGACATTGCAGATGCTTTGGCAGATGCTTTTAAGGTCATCCCAGAAAAGTTTGAAGGTTTGGCAATTGGCCCTCAACTCGCCGATGGTTCCTATGCTCTGTTGTTGGGTACCGATAACGACTTCAGCGTTACTCAAAATGGTGACGATGTCCAGTTTGATGTTTGCACGGGTGGCACTCAGGTACCTATTGACCAAGGGTGCCCAGCGGGTGAAACTTTGATTCCCAGCTTTCTCTACTCATTTAAGGCTAGTAGTGCAGAGTTAACTGGATTTGTTCCGCCCGTAAAGCCGCTAGAAAAGGTTCCAGAACCAGTTTCCAATGCTGGGCTAGTGTTACTAGGATTAGGTGGTTTCTGGCTCAAGCGGCGGCAGCACGGTTCGGCTAAGTAATATCAAATCCGTTGAAATAGTCATCATTTCTGAATTTATCCCCAACCCATCTTTGCTAGCCAAGATGGTTGGGGATCGGTTTATAGAATCGAGGTTGAGCCTGAGAACGAGCTGGTGAATGCTCTGTATTCCCAAAATTCAATGCTTTTGGGAAATTTTGGGAACGATAAGGGTTTAAGTTAAGGGTTCGCTGCGCCTTTGACTTTAGCTTTGGCTTTGGCAGCACTACGCTTGAGGGCAGAAAGCCGCGTTTCGTATTTGCTCCGTTGCCGTTTGTTTGGGGTTAGCTCTAGTAAAGCTTTCAACGCGCTACCCAGACTTTTGTAGGCGTTGGGGAGGGAATAACCAAAGCGGGTGGCAAGCGCGATCGCTTTCTCATCCGCTTCAATCATCTCTTTTACCTGCTTCTCCCCACTATTTTTTTGATACAATCTCCAGCCTGAGACGCCACACAACGCCAAGGCTAATATCAACAGCAAGCCATCTTGCACCCACAGTTCGCCGACAGCACCGCCTAAACCAATCGCTAGCGCCGCCATTTCCCAGCCATCTCTAGGGATGGTGTCGTTTTGAATTCGGGCGACTTCGTGCCAAAACAGCAAATTCCGCTGATCGAGTGCTAGCTGATCCCATTTCACCAGATCAATTTGAACCTCGATTTGATCCTTGCCAATTTCTTCACAGCGGATCAGGGGTGGATTCACTTCAGTCGTTCCTTCGACTGTTACCCAGCTTTGCAATTCTGGCGGCAGTAAGGTTTTTAAACGCCGGAGTTCGCTCATCTCAGCTCTAGCAGAAGAGGTTGCATAGGATGTCATAGTCGTCCAGCCCCAGGAAATTCGCTTTTCAATACTAAGGTTATTACTTTGGAGTATAGCGATCTTCGCGCTCGGATTCAGATTCTATTCAGAGGGGAATATTCCCCGCTTCTTACGCGCTTCCATTGCTCTCTCTAACATTTGCAGTAAGCCAGGAGCTTCTTCTTGAAGGGTGAGCAGTAGTCTTTCTCCCATTTCTCGATCGCCTGGATCTTTGCCGGTTGCCATTACCTCTTTCAGACGAGGCATCGCTACATTATCAATAATTTGAATTAAACCTGACAAACAACGGTTGAATTGTTTTTCGGTGAGACTTGAATCTTCCAAGGGAAACTCAATGATGGCACGGATTTCGCCATCGTTTGGGTCATATTCCCATTGCAGCATTTTGGTTTCCCAGGAAATGCACAGCATTGTCTGGAGGAGCGCTTCTTTGTAAGGATGGTCTTTAACTCCAGATATAACTTGGGGAGCAAATACCTTAAAAAATTCCCCATCCTCATCCAGCTGGACAACAATTAAGAATTCGTCTACGTTTTCAGCTTGCACACCTGTCAGAATTCGGTACGCTTCTTCATCGATATGGTATTTCCAACCTTGGTTGTCTAGATACGTGGCAATCTGTCGTAAAGTAGCGCCCATGACAGCCTCGCTGCGTCAGGTTGAGCAGGAATAACACGACACAGTATAACGTGCTATCTGACAACGGCATAGAGAAAGCCGTCTTTAGGTAGGGCTTGGGGCGATCGCATACTCGCGCTGTTCTTATCAGGGTTTGGTTTGGAGCTAGGACAGCGATCGCGTCTTTTCTTTCTCAAGCAACTTTGCTGCGAAAAACGCAACGCCAGATGCAAGTGCGATCGCTTGATTCTGCTGCGTCCTGATCGCACAGGTGAGATGCCTGCGGTACGGTTCAAATTTGCCTACCGCTGGTAGGAACGACCGCCAAGATATAGTGCTGCTGCAAGAGCAATTCCAGGTAATGTAATGACTGCTGCCAACGGAGAGCGTAACCAACTCGCTTGCTCGTACCGTTCCCGATAATAAGTAGACCTAAGAGAACAGGGTTGAGCGGAACTGACTGAACCCAATAAAATGCTACTGGCGATCGCAGTGCTAGAGGCGATCGCTACCAAAGAGAATTTTGTTTTCATACAGTTTTCTTCTCCTACTCGTTTTAGTGCCGGTAACGATCACGAGAGCGATCGCGCAAAGTTTTCATTTAATTCTAGCTGGCTATGACTCAACTGGGGTGGAATGCTACGCAAGTGCAAAAAAGGGGAGTGCGATCGCTTCCTTTGAGATTGGCGAGAGGAAGAATTGCGATCGCGTAGCGTCTGTTTTTTAAAATAACTCCTTCTTCAGTTCACTAGGGAATTCAGCCTAAGTAGGACACTCAGAAGAGGCTTGGCAATTTTTGAGAGTACTTTCCAGTGCTTTTAGTAATCTGGAGCTAGAATTATGCCATAATTGACATATTTGTTTTTGGGTTAATGACTATGAGTTACTTAAAGTGAGGATGTAGCGTTAGCGCTCACATCTTCCCACTGACAAGCGGATAGTTTAAGGTCAATGATAGGCGACCGGAATCTTGTAGCTTATAAAAATATTTATGTTGTGGCATTGACTAAAAGCGATCGCTCTTTTCCCTCTCTTCCTCCCTTGTCCTTGGCGTCTTTGCGGTTCGTAAAAAAAAGAGCGATCGCCATTCGATCCTTTATATCAGGCTGGCTCGACTTATCGTTTTAAATCTTCATCCCTGGAAAAAATATTAACCCAGTAAAACCAGGCACTAAATAAATAGAATAAATCTCTCCAGAACCTTCTGCCAAATTCAAAACTTCTCGCAAATTTTCTCCATGAGCAATTATTCCCTTAGCATTGTAAGCAATATATTGATGATCGTAATTTTTTAATTGTTGCCGATTGCGGTTCAGCCATTTCAACATCTCACGGCTTTCATCGGAAGAGGGTGTTCTACTCATAGATTTTGCTAGTGATAAAAGTAATAGGAGCGATCGCATTCAGATCGCTCCTATTCTTCATTATCTCTTACACCCCTCACCGAAAAGTGGAGAGGGGCTGTTCTTGTGAGGTTCCTAAATCTTCGCTTCTTCCCTCACCAACTTATCCCAACCCAAATCCTTGAGGTTGTTATTTCGGCGCAGCGGACGAGTCACCAACTCCAGAATGTCACGAGCATTTGTAAAGCCGTGAATCTGAGCAAAAGTGAACTCAACCGACCACTTAGTGTTAATTCCCCGTGCTTCCAGCGGGTTGGCGTGAGCCATACCAGTAATTACCAAATCTGGCTTCAGTTCGTAAATGCGCTGAATTTGGTTGTAGTTGTCTGGCTTCTCCACAATCCTAGGCGTTGGTACACCCATTTCGTGGCAAGTTTTCTCTAGCAGCGTCAACTCAGCGGCTTGATAGCGCTTATCCATGTAGGGGATGCCGATTTCCGGGCAAGTCATGCCGCAGCGCACCAGGAAACGAGCCAGGGAGATTTCCAGCAAGTTATCGCCCATGAAGAAGACAGATTTGCCGCGAATCAACTGGAGGTAGTCTTCCAAATTTGCCCAGATTTGCGCTTCCCGTTCATCTAGTCCTTTGGGTTCAATCCCAAACACCGAGCAGATTTTCTCAATCCAGGCGCGGGTGCCGTCAGGACCAATCGGGAAGGGTGCGCCGATGAGTTTGCACTTGCGGCGACGCATCAGCGTGGTGGCGGTGCGGCTGAGGAAGGGGTTCATGCCAGAGACGTAGTAGCCTTCTTCCAGAACTGGCAATTCGGTGTAACGCTTGGATGGCAACCAACCAGAAACTTTTATACCTTGCTTTTTCAGTTCTAGTGTCAGATTGGTAACAACGGGATCGGGGAGAGAACCGAAGAGAACCAGTGGCGGATGCTTGACATATTCCGACTCATCTGCGGCGACATCTTCTTTCTTTTTGCCGAAGTTGAGCAGAGAAGCGATCGCATTCCTTTCTTTCTTCTCAGTTTCTACCACGGGCGCTTTATCGGGACAACGGGCAGCCATCGCCGCTAGCACGGTGTCTTCCCCTTGGGTAAAGGCGTAGTCTAAACCATTCGCACGAGCCGTCACAATGGGGATGCCAATTTCGGATTCCAGCTTGGGTGCCAAGCCTTCCAAATCCATTTTGATGATTTCGGTGGTGCAGGTGCCAATCCAAACAATTACACTGGGGTTGCGATCGCGTTTAATTTGCAAACACAGCCGCTTCAACTCTTCATAATCATTCAACTGAGCCGAGATATCTCCTTCTTCCAACTCAGCCATCGCATAGCGTGGTTCCGCAAAAATCATCACCCCCATCGCGTTTTGTAAGAAGTAGCCACAGGTTTTCGTCCCGATAACTAAAAAGAAACTATCTTCTATCTTTTGGTACAACCAAGCTACGCAGCTGATAGGACAAAATGTATGATAATTTCCAGTTTCACACTCAAAATTAAGCGCTTGCGGTTCTGTATTAGCAAGGGTCATAGTAAAGGTTTCCTCTCAAATTTTTAATTGGTCATTAGTCAAAAGGTTATTAGTTATTAGTCATTCGATGGACAAAGAAATTCTGACTTAATGACTCATAACTATTGACAAATTACTCAGAATCTGGCAGAAAAGCGACAATCTCTGCATCCTTCGTTTTGGCAGCGTCTTCCGAGCGTTTGTTAACTTTTAGCGCTGCCAAGGAAAGCGATGCTTTTTGTAAACTCCCTCGCAAGATTCATCCACCTTGGCAGCGATGCGACTGGGTGATTGGGCGATATTAGCAGCAGCAGGCAGCATTTTGACTTCATCTGCATTTGTTTGCTCAGCCGGTACTGCCTCTAGCTCCAAATCGGGATCGAAGTTTAGCCCTAAGGTTGCCACAATTCGATCGGGATCTGCATTGAGATCCACCATTAGAGGAAGCATTTCAGTAAATTGTGGGTCTAGCGTCGATAGCGTTGCCACAATGAAGCTAGAGGTAGGGCGTCTTTGCCCTTCAGATGTCACCCAGACTTGCAGACGATTGAGCCAGTGGCGATTTTTCTGGTAGTAGTCTAGCCATTTAGCTTTGACCGATTGACGCAGCTGCTCGGTATTCACAGTTGGACTTGATGCTGATGAAAATAATCTAGTTTGGAGAATGGTGCATAACAATACGCACGTCAAAATTGACACTAAAAGCATTGAGCCATTCTCCCTTAGATTTCTAAACCATCATCATATCTAGCTCTTGTTCTTCAGTCTTCACCTCTGGCTTGGTGGGATTGAGGTAGAAATCAGACAGCAAGGAGAACAACTCGCGGTCTGGAGAATCGTTAGGCACAACACCCTCTGGACGCGCCAGAATTTGGTCGGCAATGTTGAGGTAGTAATCGCAGACGTAGTTGAGCGAGGGGTCAGTCTCTGCCATTTCAAACAGAGTTTTGCCCTTAACGCGGGAAACGCGAATGTCTTCAATCAGCGGCAATACTTCCAGCACCGGCATCGGTACCGCAGAAATGTATTTCTCGATCAGGTCGCGCTTAGAGGTGCGATTGCCAATCAATCCGGCAAGACGCAAGGGGTGAGTCCGAGCTTTTTCACGGACAGAAGCGGCAATCCGGTTGGCTGCAAACAGGGCGTCAAAGCCATTGTCAGTGACAATCAAGCAGTAGTCGGAATAGTTGAGGGGAGCTGCAAAGCCGCCACATACCACGTCACCCAGTACGTCAAACAGAATGATATCGTACTCATCGAAGGCGTTCAGTTCCTTGAGTAACTTCACGGTTTCGCCTACCACATAACCGCCGCAACCAGCACCGGCTGGGGGACCCCCTGCTTCTACGCAATCGACGCCGCCATAGCCTTTGTAGATGACATCTTCAGCCCAGACATCTTCGTAGTGGTAGTCCTTTTCTTGGAGCGTGTCGATAATCGTGGGAATCAGGAAGCCGGTGAGGGTAAAGGTGCTGTCGTGCTTGGGGTCACAGCCAATTTGCAGGACTTTCTTGCCGCGTCTGGCTAGAGCCACAGAGATATTGCAGCTGGTTGTGGATTTGCCGATTCCGCCTTTTCCGTATACTGACAGTTTCACTCGCTTCGTCTCCTATAGTTTCATTTCAAACCAGGATGGTTGTCTTTGGTGTTAGGCAGGGCATGAATAGGGTCGCTGCCGAAGAAAGCCAGCCGTAGATTGCTTTTTATCTGGGTATGAACTGCATTATTGTCCAACTGCCGCAGAAAATAAAGGGGTTAGAGGAAGGGATCGGGTACTAAACGCGATTATTTAGAAGATTATATTTTTAAAATCTTCTCCCTTCTCTCTAAAAGCTTATAAAGCTGTAATTTACAGTTATTGCAACTTTTATGTTCTTTTATTTAATAATTTGGAACAAAAGACAAAAATGTCCAGGCTAATGGAACACGCTGACACTACAACGTGAAACCGAGTCTTTCAGACTATTTAGGACTCTGGCGACAACGGCACTGGTCGAGAAAGTCTTAAACTGCACGGATAACTCGGATTGACTTCGCCTAATCGGCTACACTGGCTGAAGCAGATGGCTAGTTAAAACGCTCACAGAGGCATCTGCAAGTAAAGTGGGGATTTTGGTGAATAATTATTAATTTTTGAGAGACTGTTTTCCAGAAATCCGAGTTGAGGTCATGGTCACAGAGAAGATCGCTTCAGGGAAGGGATGAGGCTAAAATCAATCATAGAAAGGGGAAGAGGGGTGGTTTTGCGGAGCGCCTCGTGTCCCGAAGCAATCCGTCGGCATGACAGAGACTAAGGCGATCGCTACCTCTCATCGGCAACACTTCTTGACTAGGCTTAAATTAGAACGCCATCTTTTTCTAAGGCGTATGCGTTGATTTATTGAAAGCCTTAGAGTCGGATTTTAGTTAAATCGGCTATATCTATATGAATACAGAAAGTGACATTCTCATCATCGGCGGCGGCGTGATCGGCTTAGCGATCGCCCTCGAACTTCGCTTACGGGGGGCAACCGTCACCGTCCTGTGCCGCGACTTCAACTCCGCAGCGGCTCATGCCGCCGCTGGAATGCTGGCACCCCAGGCAGAAGGGATTCCGACCGGCGCAATGCTGGATTTGTGTATGCGGAGTCGGGATTTGTATCCGGACTGGGCGAGTAAACTGGAAGCGATCGCTCTTGTATCCATCGGCTACTGGCCTAGTGGCATCTTGGCACCCGTTTATGTCAAGACTGAGCAACGAGGACTCAGGACTGAGGAAGAAAATGCCATACTCACTCCTCAATCCTCAGCACTCTGGTTAGATAAGGATGCTATTCATCAAATTCAACCAGGACTGGGTTCAGATGTAGTTGGTGGTTGGTGGTATCCCGAAGATGGTCAAGTAGACAATCGGGCTTTAGTTCAAGCATTGCGGGTGGCGGTGAGAGAACTGGGTGTAAATTTATGCGAAGGCGTTGCAGCTGAAGCACTCCAGCAACAGAAGCGGCGAATCAGCTGCGTCAGAACAGCATCTGGGGATTTTCGCGCTCAACACTATGTCTTAGCCACCGGCGCTTGGTCAAATGAATTGTTGCCAATTCCAGTAAGTCCGAAAAAGGGTCAAATGCTATCCGTGCAAGTGCCTGGGTTTAACCAAGAAGGGTTGCCCATACAGCGAGTGCTGTATGGTTCAGACACTTACATCGTGCCGCGTCGGGATGGACGACTGATAATTGGAGCCACTAGCGAGGATGTGGGATTCACACCCCATAACACTCCAACCGGGATACGAACCTTACTGGAAAGTGCGATTCGCCTTTATCCCGCCTTGCAGCACTTTCCCATCCAAGAATTTTGGTGGGGATTTCGACCGGCGACACCCGATGAGTTACCCATTCTCGGTTCTAGCGCTTGCGAAAATTTAACGCTGGCAACGGGTCATTACCGCAACGGAATTCTGCTAGCACCCGTGACGGCTTCCTTGCTGGCAGACCTAATTTGGGAGCAAAAGTCCGATCCCCTGTTAGACCATTTTCACTACTCTAGGTTCTACGCTAAAACTAGCCCCGTCAATGCAACTCCAACCATGCTTCAATTAAGCCATCCCTCTGAATCCGGGCGATCCCAAGGGTTGTCCCTACCATTAAATCGCTCTTTAGAACTGCCATCCGATCCTTTAATTATTGCGGGTCGGACTTTTCGCTCTCGCCTGATGACTGGTACCGGCAAGTATCGCAGCATCGAAGAAATGCAGCAAAGTATTGCTGCTAGCGGTTGCGAAATTGTTACGGTGGCGGTGCGCCGGGTACAAACAAAAGCGCCCGGACATGAAGGGCTGGCTGAAGCGCTGGATTGGACAAAAATCTGGATGCTACCCAATACTGCTGGCTGTAAAACCGCTGAAGAGGCGATTCGAGTGGCGCGTCTGGGGCGGGAGATGGCAAAGCTTTTGGGTCAAGAAGACAATAACTTTGTCAAGTTAGAGGTGATTCCTGACTTAAAGTATCTACTGCCCGACCCGATTGGCACTTTGGAAGCGGCAGAGCAACTGGTGAAGGAAGGCTTTGCGGTTCTGCCTTATATTAATGCTGACCCCTTACTGGCTAAACGATTGGAAGAGGTTGGCTGTGCGACGGTGATGCCTTTGGGGTCGCCGATTGGTTCCGGACAGGGCATCAAGAATGCAGCGAATATTGAAATCATTATTGAGAATGCTGGGGTGCCGGTGGTGGTGGATGCCGGACTGGCTACGCCCAGTGAGGCAGCGCAGGCAATGGAAATGGGGGCTGATGCCGTGTTGATCAATAGTGCGATCGCACTGGCAAAAAATCCAGCCGCGATGGGTCGTGCAATGGCTCTAGGTGTCGAGGCTGGGCGTCTCGCCTATCAAGCCGGACGGATACCTGTGAAAGTCTACGCCAACGCCAGTTCTCCCCTGACCGGCACGATTACCAGTTAAAGGATAGAGGGGCTGAGGAGAATGTAAATTCAACTTCTACGCAGGGCACTCCTGCACCCAATCGCTACCGAGGTTCTCGCCTCTGGCTGAAGTAGTGTAAAAAATTCCTGCAAAAGATAGAGTTATTAACTCGATTCTTTGTTACAATTATTTACAAAGTTAAGCAAACAAAGGATATCATTCATGCGATATACAACTGAAGACGGCGGACGCTTGAACAATTTTGCAGTAGAACCAAAAGTTTACAAGGCAGAACCCCCTTCCAAGGATCAACAGCGCAACTACCTCTTCATGGGTATCGGAGCGATCGCTCTGCTTAGCAGCTTGATATTTGTTGCCATGTCGGCATCCAATGTAGGCTAAGCACCCACCTGATACTTTTCAGGAACGGGTTAAACAAGGCAAAAGTTAAACAGTAAAAAGAAACAGAATTTCTTTCTTTCGTCTTTTGCCTTCTATTTTGAATTGAACGTAGGTTTACGGTTGAAGGCTTTTTGTAGCTTCTAGCGCATCTTGGTAACTTTCTGTTCTTCCTTGGGACTTAAAAAGGTCTGCGGATTTCTGAAAATCCTTCACTGCGGCTTGGCGATTATTTAATCGTAAGTAGGTAACTGCCCGGTTGTAATAGGCTTCAGCAAATTTAGAATCTAAATTTACCGTCTGAGTATAATCGTCAAGCGCTTTGGCGTGTTCTCCTAGCCGGTTGTAAGCCAAACCCCGATTGTAATAAGCTCTGGCATTCTTGGGGTCGATTCGTAAGGCTTCGGTATAATCGGCAATTGCGGCTTGAGTTTCTCCTCGATCGTCGTGGGCATTGCCTCGGTTGATGTAGACACTCGCATCTTTGGGATTGAGTCGAATCGCCTCGGTGGAATCAGCGATCGCTTGTTGATAATTTTCTAGAAGATAGTAAGAATATCCCCGGTTGCCGTAAGCATTTCCGTACTGAGGATTAATCCGAATCGCCTCAGTATAATCTGCGATCGCTTGCTGGTAATTTCCGAGAACGTGACGGGCATACCCCCGGTTGTAATAGGACTCCGCATCGTTGGGAGCCAGCCGGATCGCTTCGTTAAAGTCTGCGATCGCCCCCTCATAATCACCGGCATCCAGTTTATCAACGCCCCGGTTGTATAAATCAACCGCGCTCATCGCTGCCTTGTTATTATCAGCGGCACTCAGCAACTGGCTGGGTGGCAACTGAGCGTAGACAGCAAGGGGAAGTCCACCAATTAGCGTGGTAATTCCTAAAATGGCGATAGTTCTGCGAATGTTATTCATAGCTTGTCTTTTCTCGCCCCGCTGGAAAGGACTGAGGACTGAAAGCTGAAGACTGATAATTAAGGTAGAAAATAAGCATCAGGGGAAACGTGAAATCTATTTTGTTTTTTCTTCCTCTTGAGTCAGTCCTCAGCACTATTTTCTCACTCAGTCCTCTTGAGTCAGTCCTCAGCACTCTTTTTTTTACGTGCCAGCTGGCTGAGCTTCTTGATCGATGAGCTGGCGGAACTGAATGACATCTTGCCGGGGATCGGCGTGGCTAACTCGGACTTCCAGGCGATCGCCCAGTGCCACTGAGTGGGTGAACCGCATCGCCAACTCCAACCCTAAATCTTCTAACAAAATTAATCCTAATCGGTCATCTTCTCGCAACCATCGCAGCATCAGCGCTTGCCAAACCTGATCGCCATGACGCCGCAGATACTCCAACCCCCAATAACGATTTGTCTGGCGTTCCACTAACCTTGCTTCTTGGGAAGCGGTGCCGATACCCAGCATGACTTCTTGTAACTCTTGCGCTGAGAAGGGGGTGGGTTCGCCGCGCAGGTGCGCCTTTATTTGGAAATGCGCCAGCAAGTCACTGTAGCGGCGGATCGGAGATGTTACCTGAGCGTAGGTTTCCAGCCCCAAACCGGCGTGTCGTCCCGGCGTGATACTCATTTCACTGCGGGGCATACATCCCCGCATTGCACAAAACCTCACGGGTCCCGCTGGCAGCTGCAATAGTTCCTCTTCTGAGGGAAGTTCGGGTTGGGGTTGACTGCGAAAGGGCAGGGGAATATTGTGAGTTTTGCCGTGATGGGCGGCAACTTCACCAGTGAGAATCATCATCTCCGCCACCAATTGGCGTGCGGGTGAGTCTTCTAAAATTTCAATGATGATTTCGTCACCATTTACTTTAATCATCGCCTCTGGCATATGGATGTTAATCGATCCTTGAGACTGCCGCCATAATTGGCGACGTTTCGCCCAAGAAGCGATCGCTGTTATCTCTGGTTCTGCCTGGATACCCAGTTGCAGCATCTCATCCACATCGTCGTAAGTCAGGCGATAGGTCGGCTTAATTAAGCTGGCACAGATGCTATAGTCCTCTACGGCTCCCCTTTCATCCAAAACCACGCCAAAACTCAGCGCCCAACAAATTTTTCCTTGCACTAGGCTCATCGGCCCGGTTGCCAAACTCGGCGGGAACATCGGAATCATCCCCGTCGGTAAATACAACGTCGTGCTGCGCCGTCTAGCTTCTAAGTCTAATTCGTCTCCTGGCGAAACCAAGCGCGAGGGGTCGGCAATGTGTATCCAAAGCCGCTGACGCCCATCGGCGAGGGTTTCCATACTCAAGCCATCGTCTATCTCCTTGGTACTTTCATCATCAATCGTGTACACCTTCAAATGAGTCAGATCCAATCGGTGCTCATCCGGATCGTTCGGCGCGAACTCAGCATACTGCTTAGCCACTTCTATCACCTTGTCTGGAAAGTGAACGGGGATCTGACTGCGCCGCAGATATAGATTTTCGTGAGGACTCCAAAATCCCAAATCCACCAGCAGTTGAAACGCAGCTTGGGGAGTTCCGGGGCGTCCAAGCTCGCTCATGGTTTCCAAAACAGGTGCTGGAGGGGGATAGGCGCGATTCAGAGATTCTTGATTCAGTCCAGCACGGACAACATCTGTCAACAAAGCCGCATATTTTTCAATGGCTTCCAGGCGTTGGCGTTCGCGGCGTTCCCACTCGACCTGTTCGCCTGCGAGTGCCTTTTGCACGCGCTCTACAAATTCTTTTCGTCGCCAGAGCCGTTCTTTTTCGACTTCTATCTGATGTTTCAGTTCTGCTACCTGAGTAGCAGGACGCGGCTCGTAGCGATCGCCTTTTTGCTTGAAATAAAGTCTATCTTCAGACAGCAAATAGTACGCCGCGTAACACAGCGGCGGGCTTTGGTCGGAAAACAGCACTGACGCCATTTCCACATCTGTAACGCTCATCCCATCCTCTACCAACAGTTCCCACGCTACCTCCAAGCCGGTTGGGTCTAGATAGCGCTGTACCTCTTGGAAGAAGCTGGAAATCTGTGCAGGTTTATAACTTTGACCTGCAATCTCATAGGTAATTTGCCGGGGATGGATGGTGTGGGATTGACCTTTCTCGTCTACCACAATCCAGTGCGTTTTGCCCTCTTGACGTTCTGCAACAGCAAGACGCCGCTCTCCATGCAGCCGAAACTCAATTAACGTTCCTTTCTCCACAAGTTTTTGGCTTACGCAGTAGCATTCATTGGACCCATCTATCTACCAGTTTAGCGGCGTGGCGATTGTAGATTGTAGATTTTCGATCTAAGTCCAAAATCCACCCATCCCCAATCCAAAATTGAGTTAACCTTCAGCGTTGATGAAGGGCAATAAAGCCAAAAGGCGTGCCCGTTTAATTGCTACGGTTAAATCTCGTTGTTGCTTGGCTGTTAGACCTGTAATTCGGCGAGGCAGTATTTTACCCCGTTCTGTAATAAATTTCCGCAATAGATCGACATCTTTGTAGTCGATGGGTTCATCAGGTTTAATCGGGGAAAGGCGGCGACGGAAGTAAGTCATCGTTAGTGGTTCGTTGTGAATTGTCAGCGGTCAGCACTCAGCAGTCATTGGTCATTAATATCAGACTAATGACTCAGGACTGATAATTACTTAATTTCTTTGTGGACGGTATGTTTGTTGCAGTGGGTGCAAAACTTTTTCAGTTCAATCCGCGCCGTGGTGTTACGGCGGTTCTTGGTGGTTGTGTATCGGGAAACTCCTGGCGATCGCTTGGCGATGTTGGTGCGACAGTCGGTGCATTCCAACGTCACAATCAGGCGCGCCCCCTTCTTACTTGCCATAATGCTATTTCTACAAAATCCAAGTGGACAAAATTAAACACAAACCATTATTATTTCATACGACGAGTCACTTGAGCAAGTAATTTCTTGACCCTAATATCTAGAGAGTAACCCCGGCGTGTCTGCACGATACAGGTTCGCCCAACGCGATCGTGAAAAGCTTGTTGCCACTCAGCATCTGCAAAAGCCACCCCACAATCCACAGCTAGAGGGCTGATCAGCAGCAGCAAAGAGATTCCGTTCGCCAAACCAATGCTCAGTCCCACCATCGCCAAAACAGCAGCGAATCCCAGAATACCTTCGCGCTTGCATAACTCAAAAAGCCCCGGCGTTTTGCGGTATTTGGGATCGACTACTTTCATATCCATTGCCCAGCGTCCCACACTCTGTCCCTGATTTCTCGCAACCAGAATCACCCGCAAAGCCAGCCATGCGACAATGAAAACCAGGATTTGTGCAATCGGGATGCCCGGAGCATTTGCCCCAAAGGGCAAGCTAAACAGCCAAATAATTAGAAAATCAATCGTAAAAGCAATACACCGTCGCTCAATAGGAACCTTAGGAAATCGGCGGTTGGTTAGTTCGTTACGCATGAAAAATGGCTTTTCCGACGGTCTATTTCTATATTAAGCTTTCAGCTATCCGCTTTTTGTCCGTTGTCCGTTAAGGCATCGATGGGAGCGACGACTGTAGGGTAAGACACTCCAAAAACCGCTTACTAACTAACTGGCATGGGCGGGTTTCATCGGATAGACAAAAGCGACTTACAGATATCTTGGTTAAAAGAGCCGCTATGCAATGCAACTAACCTGTAGATGCGATTAATCAGCGTCTCTACTGACTGACAATTCTTTAGATAATTCTTGAGATTAGAGGCTGAATTGATGGCGATGCTGTTGGTTAAAGAAGCAGAGGCAATCATTTTCGATTTAGTGCAACCTCTGGATAATCAGATGGATGCTGAGGTTGTAGACCTTTCTAGTGCCAATGGTCGGATTTTAGTGGGTGCGGTGACGAGCGAACTGGATTTTCCCCACTGGACTAACTCAGCAATGGATGGGTATGCGGTGCAATTTGCCGATGTGCAAGCAGCTAGTGCCGAACAGCCAGCGGTACTGGAAATTGTAGAGGAGATTCCAGCCGGATATCAACCGCAGCGATCGCTCCAAACAAGGCAAACCGCCCGCATTTTGACGGGTGCTGTGATGCCAGAGGGCGCTGACACCGTAGTGATGCAGGAAGTGACGCGACGGGAGGACAAGCAAGTGTTTATCTTAGCTGCTCCAGCAGCACCAGGAGCCTTCGTACGTCACCGGGCGTCTTTTTACCAGGCGGGAACCCCACTTTTACCAGCGGGGATTAGACTCAATGCTCCCGAAATCGCTATTTTGGCAGCTGCTCAGTGTACTCAATTGCCCGTTTACCGACGCCCTCGCGTGGCAATTTTGTCCACTGGCGACGAATTGGTGACACCCGATCGACCCCTGAAGCCCGGTCAGATTGTAGACTCCAATCAATATGCCCTCGCTGCATTAGTGGCCCAGACGGGCGCTGAACCTCAGATGATGGGGATTGTCAGGGATGAACCAGAGGCACTAAAGAAGGCGATCGCGCAAGCTGTCGCCACCGCTGACGTGGTAATTTCTTCCGGCGGTGTTTCCGTAGGCGACTACGATTATGTGGATGAAATTCTTGCCCAACTCGGTGCTGAGATTCACATCCGTGCGGTTGCTGTTAAACCCGGTAAACCTTTAACCGTCGCCAGATTTCCCAACGCCCAGCGCCCTGTCCTATACTTCGGTCTACCGGGAAATCCAGTTTCCTCTTTGGTAAGTTTTTGGCGATTTGTGCAGCCAGCCGTGAGAAAACTTGCCGGTCTTGCTGATGGCTGGGAGCCAAAGTTTGTACAAGCGCGATCGCATCACGATTTGCGCTCAGATGGCAAGCGAGAAAGCTACCTTTGGGGCAAAATGAATTTAGTAAACGGTGCCTACGAATTTCATTTGGCTGGCGGGAGTCACAGTTCGGGTAATTTAATTAATCTAGCTCAAACCAATGGTCTCGCTGTTTTACCAGTTGGTCAAACCTTCATTCCAGTGGGAGAGCCGGTGCAAGTTTTACCGATTGGCTAACCTAAAAAATCAGTGGTAAAAGTTTTTAAGTCAGGACTTACGCAAAGCTTATACATATAGCGTTCTTGTCGGTTCAATCCCCCTGTGGTTGCCCTCAGATGTGGTGCTATTGCGTAAGTCGTGTAAGTTTTGAGTTTTGAATTACAGAACTTTCTTCTCACTCAAAACTCATCACTCTCCTTCCCCATTTCCGATTACCAAAAACCTCTTTTGCCAGTGGGTAAAACGGTTGCCCAATTCGTTTTTGCCTGCGCCAGCTGTTCCTCGCTAACTTTTGCACCCGTGAGATTAGCGCCACACAAATTTGCGCCTCGGAGATTCGCATGATTGAGATAGGCAAAGCTCAAATCTGCACCGCGTAGGTCAGCTCCTTCCAAATTCGCCGTGCTAAAGTAAGCCCTGCCCAGATTTGCCTCCTTCAGAATTGCCCCAACTAAACTCGCTCTGCCAAAATCAGCACTTGTCAGGTCAGCTCCCTGAAGGTTAGTTTTATTCAACTTAGCCTGATGAAAAATGCCTCCCGATAGGTTAACCCGTTGCAGATTCAGCAAACTTAAATCTTGAGAGGCAAAGTCTCGTCTGCCTTTGGTGTAGGCAGTTAACACGCCGACGGCATCCAACTTGGCAGGAACTTTTGGCTTGGAATTGCCGCTAGAACCGCTATTTTTGAGCATCGTCGGCGGATAACCAGAGCCGGTAGCAGCACCTGGTTTGTACATACTTCCCCCGGTTTGCGGTCCCGTCATTCCTAACTTTTCTCGACGCGCTCGAATTGCCATCGCCAGACGTTCTGAGGCTGAGGTGCCAACCGAAGGGGTTGAGGAGAGAGTTGGGCTGCTTAAGTCTCCAGAGTTGTAGCGATTGCCCGTTTGTGGTGGTCGCTGCGAGTTATTGGGTTTAGTCGTTAAGCCTTGCTCCAAGCTGTCGAGATACGGTTCAAGGTCAAGCGCTCTCAAGACTTCCTCAGTAGACTGATAGCGATGACGAACCGAAACCTCCAGCAATTTTTTGAGAACATCGGCAAAATGATCGCTGATCTGAAGCTGCTTTCGCCAGAGCATTTCCCCTGTTGACGGGTTGTAATCTAAGTCTTTTGGCGATTTTCCAGTCAGCAGATAAACGCAAGTGACCCCCAATGCATACAGATCGCTAGCATAAACCGGGCGCATTGCCATCTGTTCGGGTGGGGCAAATCCGGGTGTCCCAATCGCGTAAGCCGTCAAAGCGGTTTGCTCGGAGCTACTGCTTGCCGTTGTCGGATTGACTTGGTTTTTCACCGCTCCAAAGTCAATCAGAACCAGTTTGCGGTCTTGTTCGCGGCGAATCAAGTTAGCTGGTTTGATGTCCCGGTGAATCACCTGCTGGCTGTGGATGTAATGCAGAACGGGCAAAATTTCGCTTAAGAATTGCTTGACTCCGGCTTCGCTTAGAGGACCCGCTCCTTTCACCTCCTGCTGTAGCGTCAAGCCGCTGATATACTCTTGCACAAGGTAAAACTGCTGATTGTCTTCAAAGTAATCCAACAGCCGTGGCACCTGGGGATGATTGCCAATCTTTCCCAAGGTTCTCGCTTCTCTTTCAAATAGATCGCGTGCCATTTGTAAAACGTGGGCTACAGTCGTTGCCGGTCTTAGTTGCTTGATCACGCAACTCGGCTCCCCAGGCAGAGACTCATCTTCAGCTAAAAAGGTCGCTCCAAAACCTCCTTGTCCCAGCGCTTTACTGACTCGATAGCGCTTTCGCAATAGGAGTTCGGAGCCACAGGCCCGACAAACTTCGGCGTGGTCGTGGTTTTGCGGATTTGGACAGGCGGGATTGAGGCAGTAGCTCATTCAGACTCACCGGGACGCTGCAACCGGATATTGCTACCCTAACTTTAATTATCGAGGCATTAATAAACAATAAGCATGGTACATTTACGGACAATTCTTTAAAGAGTTGCTAAAGACGATTAATCTTTGCTTAAAGAATTGAAAAACGATGTACTCCTGCAAATGCCAAGATTTTTCTCGAACATTGCAGTATAGATGGTATTAAATTGTCATCAAACAACTGGCGAACAGAAGAAGCGGATCGGGATTAAGCACAAAAATTGTTTCCATCTCTTTGATAGCACATCCGGAAGCGCTAGATGTGATTGGTGTTACCCCTGAAACTCTGATTACATCTGGAAGTGAGGGCAAAACTTGGGAAGAACAAAGGGGCAAAGATGCTGAGGGGCGCTGGTGCTAAGGAACACGCTCACCGGGAGAGGCGATCGCATTCACCCTCCCAGAAGGCTTCGTCTGCGTGTGCCATCTTTGGTACCCACTCGCCGCCGGACAAGCTTCACCTGTACAAAACGGTAAAATGATCGGGCTGAGGTAAGTAAAAGCTTAAGCGTAGATGCGTATTTCTCTGAACTGGCTACAAGAATTGGTTGACTTGAGGATGACTCCGGCGGAGTTGGCGCACACGCTAACAATGGCTGGGTTTGAAGTAGAAGATATTGAAGACCGTCGCACTTGGGCAGATGGGGTGGTGGTGGGGAAAGTTCTAGAGATTCAACCCCATCCGAACGCGGATAAGCTCAGGGTCTGTACGGTCGATGTGGGGGCAACGTCTCCGTTGAATATTGTCTGTGGGGCATCCAATGCCAGAGCAGATATTTATGTGCCTGTCGCCACCATCGGGACTTATCTGCCTGCTGTTGAGCTGAAAATTAAACCGGCTAAACTCCGGGGCGTTCCTTCTGAGGGGATGATTTGCTCTTTAGCTGAATTAGGTTTGGCAAAAGAGTCCGCAGGAATTCATATCTTTGGGCAGGAAAATCTGCAACTGGGTAGCGATGCGCGATCGCTCCTGGGCTTAGATGATGTGATTTTAGACTTGACATCTACAGCAAATCGTGCTGATGCTTTGAGTATGGTCGGCGTAGCACGGGAAGTCTCGGCGCTGACGGGTGCGGCGCTGCGACTTCCACAAGCCCCAGAAGTGTCAATCCCGACGGGGAATGGCGGTTTGAAGTTGCGAATTGCTTCTGGTCAAGCTTGTCCGGCTTATATCGGGACGGGAATCGAAAAAGTCAAAATTGCGCCTTCTCCGGCATGGTTGCAGGGGCGATTACAAGCCGCTGGAGTGCGACCCATTAACAATGTGGTAGATATTACCAACTATATTTTGCTGGAATGGGGTCAGCCGCTGCACGCTTTTGACCGCGATCGCTTGCAATCTTTGGCAAGTGGTGGAGGCGGAGGAACCTCACCGCTACAGATTGGGGTTCGCTTTGCCAATACTGGGGAATCCCTAAAAACGCTCGACGGTCAAACCCGCACCTTGCAACCCCAAAATCTGCTGATTACTGCCAACGACCAGCCAGTGGCACTAGCTGGAGTCATGGGCGGTGAAGAAACAGAAGTTTATGAGGGGACTGAAAATTTAATTTTAGAAGCCGCTTTGTTCGACCCGGTGGCAATCCGCCGGTCGGCACGCAGTCAAAATTTAAGGACAGAAGCCTCTGGACGCTACGAGCGGGGCGTCAATCAGGCAGAATTGGGAATTGCTTGTCAACGAGCGATCGCGCTGCTCTCGGAGTTCGCAGGTGGCACTCCCGTGGCACAGGAAATTGCCGATACAAGACCCGACCCCTCAACCTGGAGTCGCTCGATTGAACTGCGTCTAGACCGGGTAAACCACGTTTTAGGTCCGGTAGAGTTGGGAGATGCCACGGGGGAAGTTCACGCTGAAGATGTTGAGCGCATCCTAACTGCACTGGGGTGTCAGCTACAGCAAGTGACGAAAAAGGATGAAAGCAAAACGAGGAAGGATGAAGAAGATTCTAAGCTTCATTCTTCCGAATCCCTGATGTGGACGGTGAAAGTACCGCCCTATCGCTACCGAGACTTGGAGCGAGAAATTGATTTAATTGAAGAAGTTGCTCGCCTCTACGGCTACAACAAATTCTGCGACACCCTACCAGACAAGACTGAACCTGGGTATCTTTCTGTCGATCAGATGCTGATGCGCCAGATGAGGGAAGCTTTTCGGGCAGCAGGATTGACAGAAGTCATGCACTACTCTTACTCAGTAGCGAAAAGCAAGAACGATACAGAAGTAGCGATCGCTAATCCCATGTTTGCAGAATATTCATCTCTGCGAACTGAGCTGATCTCCGGCTTGATTGACGCCTTCCAGTACAACTTAGAACAAGGCAACGGCCCGTTGAACGGGTTTGAAATGGGTCGGATCTTCTGGCGGGAAGAGGATGGACTTATCGAAGCTGATTCCGTTGCTGGAATTTTAGGTGGAGACTCATGCACCCAAGGCACTTGGACGCGAGGCGGGAAGCCACAACCAATGACTTGGTTTGAAGCTAAAGGAGCGTTGCAAAGCGTGTTTGAGCAACTCAGCCTGCCAGTAGAATATCAACCAGACCGCCGCGACCCACGCCTGCATCCCGGACGCACGGCTTCTTTGTGGGTGCAGGGAAACCGATTGGGCACGTTTGGGCAACTCCATCCCCAACTACGGCAAGAACGGGACTTGCCTGATGAAGTCTACGTTTTCGAGCTGGATTTGGATGTTGTTTTGGATTACCTGGATGCAGAGGAAAACCGGACGCCCTTGTTCAAGCCTTACTCTACTTTCCCAGCATCAAGTCGGGATCTGGCTTTGTTCGCCTCGATTCAGGTTTCTGTCTCAGAATTGAAACGAGCGATCGCTAAAGCTGCCGTTGCGGGCAACCACAAGGGTACATCCCTACTAGAATCGGTCGAGTTGTTTGATGAATATCAAGGGAAAAATGTCCCAGAAGGACAGCGCAGCTTAGCGTTTCGCTTAGTTTACCGAGAAAGCGATCGCACTCTTACCGATGAAGATGTCGAGCCAGTGCATCAAAAAGTCCGCGAAGCTCTCGTCGAAAAATTCGGCGTTAATCTGAGAAGTTAAATCAAGTGTTGAGTGTTGAATTTAACACTCAACACTCAACACTTTACTGCGATTAGCCATGCCTAAATACATAATGTGGGGAAGCTATTGCGAGGATGTTTTAGACAAGCGATCGCCCTACCGGCAAGCGCATCTAGACGGTCTTGCTGCTCAAAAAGAAGCTGGTGTTCTGATTACCATTGGCCCGACGAAGGATATCTCTAAAGTCTTCGGCATCTACGAAGCGGAAGATGAAGCCGCCGTGCGCCAGTTGATTGAAGCCGACCCTTACTGGCAAAACGGCATCTGGACTGAATATGAACTCAAAGAGTGGATTCAAGCCATCTAATCCCACTAATCAAGCGCATCTCAATCGGGCAGATTTACCCTCCTCAATTCCCCTAAAAAACAGGGGAATTAGGATTTCTCCCTCTCCATACTCAGGTGGAGCCAGTCGCACAACCGCCGCTAGTTGCCATTGCCGATAGAATCTTGAGCATAAAATAAAGAAATCACCGTTAAATTGCCCCTGGCGGAGAGGGTTATGGTAGAAACCATTGACTGATATGGAACGCTTTCTCTACGATATCGAGCGTCACCTGCGGGCAATGCCCAAACCCTGTCGGTTGATTACAGATTCTCTCACCCCGCTTGCTGTCCAGTATGCTCCGGATGAGTTCATCACCTTCATCGAACGCAAGAACCGTCTGCTGCGGCAACTTGATGTAGCATTATTTGACACGATTCTTCCCAAAACGCTCAATGAGAGCATTCTTTACAGCCTGCTCAATAGTTACGATGTAGTTCTGGATGTGTACGTTCCGAACTGGGGTGAGATGGATATGACGGGTCAAGGTTTTCGGGTACTTCAAGCCCGTAAATCTAGAGGCACTCACGCTGACACCCGCCCCTATCCCTACACGATTCGCTCGCGGCAAGGGAGGCGAGCGTCCAAGAAGGCTTCTACGGAGAAATTTAAATTTATCAGGACTTACGCACTGAAAGCTTGAACCCCCGACGCAAGCGGGTTATGACCAGCCAGAGGATCTGCTGCGCGATGCCGATATCGCCATGTATCGAGCTAAGGCATTGGGGAAGGCTCGTTATGAGGTCTTCGATAAAAATATGCACGCTCGTGCAGTGGCTCTCCTGCAGTTAGAAACCGATTTGCAACGAGCGATCGAACGAGGGGAGTTTTTACTTCACTATCAACCGATTGTATGCCTAAAAACCAACCAGATTGTTAGTTTTGAAGCGCTATTACGTTGGCAACATCCAGAACGCGGTTTTGTTTCTCCGGGAGAGTTTATTGCGGTTGCAGAAGAAACCGCAATGATTACTCGGATTGGCTGGTGGGTACTGCGCGAAGCTTGTGCCCAATTGCGCGAATGGCAGACGCAATTTCCGAGTTCCATCCCTTTGAGTATCGTGCTGTGAATCTTTCGGGCAAACAGTTTTCTCAACCAGATTTAGTGGAACGTATCGCTGAAATTTTTGCGGAAACTGGCGTGGATGCTAGCAGTTTAAAACTAGAGATTACCGAAAGCGCCATTATGGAAAATGTGGAATCTGCGTCGGCGATGCTTTGGCGACTGAGAAAGCTGGGCGTTCAGTTGTATATGGATGACTTTGGGACGGGTTATTCATCCTTAAGTTATTTGCGTCGTTTTCCAATCGATAAGCTAAAAATTGACCGCTCCTTCGTCAGCCAGATGACAGTGGATAATGAGAGTCTGGAGATTGTCCGGACAATCGTGATGCTGGCTCACAATTTCGGAATGAATGCGATAGCGTTGCGCCGACCTGTCGGTTCGCAGAGGGTGTGGAAACCGTAGAGCAACTCGCTCAACTGCGATAGCGCGTTGCGCCGACCTGTCGGTTCGCTCATCTTGCGAATACGCGCAAGGATATTTCTTCTCTAAGCCTGTTGATGCTGAGACTGCGCGATCGCGCGTTGCGCCGACCTGTCGGTTCGCTCATCGCCAGCTAAAACACTCATTTATGCATCCAATTCGCAAGTCTTGAATTTACTCATTTTTGACAACTCAACTTTAGCTATTTGAAGATAAGTGTTTAAAGATTTAGCGAGAAAAATCAGCATCGGGAAGAAGGCTAGATTAGGTTCTTGTGCTGTATTTGGTTCAAGTGAAAAACGCTATCGATTTCTCTACTAATTTTCTAACTACTAACTGTTAAAACATTCGTAGATTCTGGTTGCAGCAATCCTGTCAAAAGCGACGCCGGACGCTGGCTGTAAGGCCAAGCAAAGGCATGGCGGAAAGCTGCCTCCTGACAAGCTTGCAACTGTTCAAAATCAATAATGTCCAGCGTCAGCAGATTTTCATACTCAAAGGGCAGACGCACATTGTGCAACCCAGCATTATCGGTGCAGATGGCAATATCTACACCCGCTTCAAAACAGCGGTCAAACACCAGTTTGAGTTGACACATATCTTCCAGCGTTCCTGTTTTTAGGTACGTGGTGGGACATACTTCTAAACACTGATTTCGTTGAGCCAATTGTGTTAATAATTCTGGATATAGCAGGGGAATCTGGATGCCATGACCGATTCGCATCAGATACGGCAGCAGTTCCGGATAACAGCCAGAAGGGGTTTCGTAGAGATGACCCGTGGTTTTGATGCCGAGCGATCGCGCATCCTTGTACAATTGAACAAACTCATCTAAACGCTGGGAAATTTGGGCATCTCCCCCCGCCATGTCCACGGCGCAGACATATTCCTTCTTCTGTGCTGCCAAATCAACAATCGCCCGGTTCACCTCATAAGGTAGCCGCGAGTGCATACACAGGATTTGGCTGGTTACAATCGGATACTCAGGCACCCGACTGGCTTTGCCGACAATGTCTACAATCGTCGCCATTTGGTCAATTCTTTCTGATTGGCTTAAATGCTCGGACGTTCGCAAATATGGTGTATATCGCAACTCCAAATAAGCCAAATTCTCAAAGATATAAGCACCCCGAATCAGCCGATAGATGAAGTAGGGCAAAGTTTCTGCCGTTTGCGTACTTTCCACCAGCGTATGTAGTTCTAAATACTCATCCAGCGTGTTGCGGGGTCGCGTGTAAAATTCTTCAAATTCTGGATAGTTCGGAAATCGTTGAGCCAGCTCAGAATCGCTGCGATGGAAATACCGCCAAAGAATGCGAGGCACAACAGAACCGCCTAGATGGCGATGTAATTCAGCATATAAAGACACAGGAACCTCTTTTGGGTAGTTGTTAGTTATTTGGTAAGGGCACGGCGTGCCCTTACCCCTACCGAAGCTGCGAATTGTTAATCAAAGTTGACAGCGGTAGCACCATCTGTTAATAATTGTAATTTGTGAAAACTCTAGCTCTTTTAATAAACCCTTGGCTAACGTAGTTGTGATCGGTGCCCAGTGGGGCGATGAAGGCAAAGGAAAAATAACTGATTTACTTAGCAAATCAGCGGATGTCGTAGTACGTTACCAAGGGGGTGTCAACGCTGGGCACACCGTCGTGGTGCAAGGGCAGACCTTTAAACTGCACCTGATTCCCTCTGGAATTTTATATCCGGACACCGAGTGCATTATTGGTTGTGGGACGGTCATCGATCCGCAGATTCTGATTGAAGAACTGGATCAATTAGAAGCTCTGAAGATATCCACCCACAATCTGCTGATCTCTCAGAATGCCCACGTCACAATGCCCTACCACAGGTTAATTGACCAGGCATCCGAGGAGCGACGCGGTAGCTATAAAATCGGTACCACCGGACGCGGCATTGGCCCCACTTATGCAGATAAGTCGGAGCGAACCGGCATTCGGATCTTAGACTTGATGGATACCGATGGGTTGCGCGAACAGGTGCGATGGACGATCGATTATAAAAACGTCATTTTAGAAAAGCTTTACAACTTACCGCCTTTGGATGCAGAAAGCGTAATCGAGCAGTACCTGGAGTACGCCGAGCGTTTGCGTCCCCATATAGTGGACAGTTCCCTAAAGATTTACGACGCCATTGGGCGACGGCGCAATGTTTTGTTTGAGGGTGCCCAAGGAACGCTCTTAGACTTGGATCACGGAACCTATCCTTACGTCACCTCCTCAAACCCAGTCGCCGGGGGAGCTTGCGTGGGTGCTGGGGTGGGACCAACGATGATCGACCGCGTGATTGGGGTGGCTAAAGCGTACACGACGCGGGTAGGAGAAGGGCCATTTCCCACCGAACAGAATGGCAGCGTCGGAGAAATGTTGTGCGATCGCGGGGCGGAATTTGGCACCACGACGGGGCGCAAGCGCCGCTGTGGCTGGTTTGATGCGGTGATCGGTCGTTATGCCGTGCGGATTAACGGTCTTGACTGTCTGGCGATCACCAAACTAGATGTTCTCGACGAACTAGAGGAAATTAAAGTCTGCGTTGCCTACGAAATTGATGGCGATCGCACCGAAGACTTCCCCACCAACTCTCGGCAATTTTCCCGCTGTCAGCCGATTTACAAGACTCTGTCCGGATGGAAACAATCCACTGCTGACTGCCGCACCCTGGAAGACTTACCCCAGCAGGCGTTGGATTATCTCAAGTTTCTCGCAGAGTTGATGGATGTCCCAATTGCGATCGTCTCCCTCGGTGCCAGCCGCGATCAAACGATTATAGTAGAAGATCCGATCCACGGCCCCAAGCGGGCGCTATTGCACGCCAACGGCACGCCGATAACATCACATCGGTAATAGAAAGTTTTGGGTGTTGAGTGTTGAATTAAGTATTCTTTACTCAAAATTCAAAACGCGCTACGCGCCACTACGAAGAGCAAAACTCTCTATCTACAACCGCAACACTATTAGCAACTCACAAACAACAAAGATGGAACATACAGTTGAATGTCAAAAGCGACCTGAAGGCAGCAAGCCGAATGCCCTTCGCCGCAGTGGATTAGTCCCAGCCGTTTTATACGGGCACCAAGGAACTGAATCAATTGAGCTGACTTTGGAAGCCAAAAAAGCTGAAACTTTACTCAAAGGTGCTTCCGTTAATAACACCTTGATTCAGCTCAACATTCCTGACATTTCTTGGAGTGGTAAAACACTGCTCAAAGAAGTGCAGACGCATCCTTGGAAAAAAACCTCCCTGTATCACCTCAGCTTTTTTGCTGTCGCGGCTCATGGCGACCTGGATGTGCAAGTGCCCCTACATTATGTGGGAGAGGCATACGGTGTTAAGCAAGACGGCGGCGTATTAGACCCCGTACTCACGGAACTTCAGGTGCGATGTGCGCCTGAAAGCATCCCAGATTCCATTGAGATTGATGTCTCTAATTTGCGTATAGGGGATAAGCTGCATATCAGCGAACTCGTTCTACCGCCGGGAGTGACAGCGCTTGGTGAGCCAGATCAAGTGACTGTAAGTGTCCTCCAACCTCGCGTCGAGGCTGAAGATACAGAAACTGAATCGGCAGATGTTGTATCCGAACCTGCATGAGGCGATAGCGAAGCGCTGACTTTTCAGTTCGCACGAAGCGCCAGTTTGTTTCTCATTGCCTTTAAGACCAGGGGTTAAGCCCCTGGCTTTTTTTTAACCGCAAAGACGCTATAAAACGCAAAGAATATGACAGAAGCTTCTTTTCCTCCTTTAATTCAGCAGATGTTGCAGCCGAGTTTTTATCCTCATTCGGTGACGCAACCAATTGAGCTGATTCAGACACACGTTTCTTATGTGTTGTTGACGGGTGATTTTGTTTATAAAGTTAAAAAGCCGATGAATTTTGGCTTCTTAAACTATTCAACGTTAGAGCTAAGGCAGCATTTTTGTAATGAAGAAATCCGGCTGAATCAGCGCGGTGCATCGGAAATTTATTTAGAAATTTTGCCCATTACTCAGACAGACGACCAATTTCATCTAAGTGGTACGGGTGAGCCAGTAGAATATGTGCTGAAAATGCGCCAGTTTCCCCAAGATGGCTTATTCAGCAACCTGTTTGAGCAAGACTTGCTGACGGAAAAACTCATGGAGGATTTGGGACGGGTTGTTGCCAAATTTCATGAAAAAGCGCAGACGGATGACTATATTCGTAAATTTGGTGAAGTGGCTCAAGTTCGAGATGCCATTGATGAAAATTATCGGCAAACTGAAAAATATATCGGTGGACCGCAAACTCAGGAACATTACGAGAAAACTAGGCAGTATACAGACTCTTTCTTTGCTGATAGAGAGGAGTTATTTAAAAGCAGAATTCAAAATAATTGGATTCGGGAATGCCACGGGGATTTGCATCTGAGAAATATTTGCCTCTGGCAAGACAAGATTCTGCTATTTGATTGCATTGAATTTAACGAGCCATTTCGCTTTGTCGATGTTATGTTTGACATTGCCTATGCAGTGATGGATATGGATGCGCGATCGCGTCCAGACCTCGGCAATGCCTATTTGAATACTTATGTCGAGCAGATGGGAGATTGGGAGGGGTTGCAGGTGCTGCCTTTGTACTTGAGCCGTCAAGCTTATGTACGGGCGAAGGTGACTTCTTTCTTGTTGGACGATCCTGCTGTTCCCGCAGCGGATAAGGAAAAAGCCGCCGCCACTGCTGCCCAATATTACCAACTGGCGTGGGAATACACGCGATCGCCGTCTCCGGCGGATGCTGCTCTAGGCTCCTCGCCGTCTCCGGCGGATGCTGCTGTTAGCGGTTCCTCGCGCCAAGGAAAGCTGTTTTTGATGTCTGGTCTATCGGGTTCTGGAAAGAGTACGGTAGCGCGACTCCAGGCGCGACGCTTGGGGGCAATTCACATCCGTTCGGATGCGCTGCGGAAACATTTAGGAGGCATTCCCTTGGAACAACAGGGGGGGGCAGACCTTTATTCCGATGAGATGACCCAGAAGACTTACAGCCGGTTGTTGGAATTGGGGATAATGCTGACAAGCCAGGGTTGGTCGGTGATTTTAGATGCGAAGTACGATCGGCAGAAGTTGAGAGAAGATGCGATCGCTCAAGCCACTGCTCACCAAATCCCTTTGCAAATCCTCCACTGCACCGCACCGATGGAAGTTTGCAAGGATCGCCTCTCCTCCCGTACTGGCGATGTCTCTGATGCCACCGTTGACCTATTGGCTAAGCAACAAGCCGCTGCTGAACCTTTTACCCAGTCGGAACAACCCTACGTGAAAACTTTAGACACTACTCAAGATTGGGAGTCACAATTAAATAGCTAATCGAAGACTGGCTAATTGAAGGATTGTTCAACCACTCTTCGATTAGCGACTCTTCGATTAGCCAGACACTTATGACTGACAAAAACACTGGGTTCAGATCGCTTGGACTCTCAAATGGGTTCTCCGCTGGGTTGAAGTACTGGTTGTTTTTTCTGATTTGCTTTGTAATGCTGGGGTATCGGGTACCCTTGAGCATCTTTCTTGGGGCCGTTGGGGGTTTTGCGGGGGCATGGGTGGTTGCCTGGTCAAAAGCCAAAGATGAACCACGACAGCTACGTTCTGAGGAGACTAAAGAAGTTTCCAGTGGGCTGAATAGGAATAGTTCGGCAAACAGAAAACGCTATGGTAAACCCAAAAAATCATATCGTGGCTTGAGTGGTCGCCGCGACCGGGGCAACAAAGAAAATAACCAACAAGATAATACAGAATACAACACAGAAGATAACCGGGAAGACAACACAGAAGATAACCGGGAAGAATAATCCTGCTAGGGATGGAAAGCCGAGGCGCAAAGGGGGAGACAGGGAGTTATACCACTTTAGATTTTGGATTTTAGATTTTGGATGGCACAAGTCTTGTCAGTAGACACTTCCAGCAATTTATTTGTGGCAACCTTAAGCTGAAATGGTCAGGACTTACGCAAAGTTTATACCTATAGCGTTTTGTAGGGGCAGTTCCCCTGTGGTTGCCCCTAGATGTGGTGACGTTGCGTAAGTCCTGATGGTATAGCAATTAGCTTTTTCCCAATTACCCATTACCTTTTTCTATGTTTTTGTTTCTCTCAAAACTGCTACCGCTATTCATCTATCCCTTGGGTCTTGCCTGCGTGCTGATGATTGTGGCACTGGTATTGCTGTGGAAACGTCCTCGTTGGGCAGCGGTGCCGATTGTTCTGGCATTGATTGCCTTGTTGGCGGGTAGTAATGGCTGGGTGGAGAACTCGTTATTGCGATCGCTAGAATGGCAAAATCTCCCACCGGCAGAACTCCCAACTGCCGAGGCAATTGTCATCTTGGGTGGTGCCACGAAATCGGCTTCGCCGCCGCGACCGAGTGTGGATTTGAGCGAAGAGGGCGATCGCGTCTTCTATGGTGCCCAGTTATACCGCGAAGGCAAAGCTCCCCTCGTGATTGCCAGCGGCGGACGCATCGACTGGCGGGGCAGTGGGGCACCGGAATCTGCGGATATGGCTGTAATTTTGGAAACATTAGGCGTCCCTAAATCTGCCATTCTTCAAGATCCTAGCTCTTTCAACACTTATGAAAATGCGGTGAATGTGGGGCAAATCTTAGAAAAGCAGGGAATTCGCCGAGTGTTATTAGTGACTTCGGCAATGCATATGCCGCGATCGCTCTTGATTTTCAAGCGTCAGGGGATTCAAGCGATCGCAGCACCCACCGACTTTTTGGTGACAGAAGCAGACTTCCTCGAACTCAACAGCAGCCTGCAAGCTCGGATACTGAATGTTTTACCAGATGCCGAGCGGTTACACAAGTCAACCAGAGCTTTAAAAGAATACATTGGAACAGGGATCTATCGCCTTAAAGGCTGGCTTTAAAAAGTTTAGACAGTAGTTTGAAGCGATTATTCTTCCAACCTTCAACCTTCAACCTTCAAAAATGCCCAAAGAATTCCCACACTTTATTCCAGCGCCTCCACGCGCAGCGGAAATCTTTGCCACCTACCAAATGACTCATGCCTTTTACCGGGAAGCCGAGTACCGAAAGGAACTTGAGCGTTACTGCCAGTGGTATCAAATGACAGCGGAAGCTAATCGGCAAGAGTTGCAGAGAATGCGGGGTGACATCAATATATTTGGCTGGTTTAATCGCGGTAGGCGATGATAGTCAATGGCGAGATAGCTAATAGCGAATATGAGCCATTGACAACTTGCCTAATTTAAAGCTTCTAGCTCATCCTCGCGGAAGTGACCTTTAAATTTTTTGTCAAACTGGACAAAAACTGGAAGGTTGGCGCTGACGGGTCTGCCTTGCCATTCGTGAACGATTGCTACTACTTCTCCTTCCCGATCCTTGACATCAAAAGGCTTACCCTTATTTTCAGGATGGTGGTAAACAATCACAGATTTGATAACGCGGACGCGATCGCCTACTTTCATTTCTTGATCTCCGGTTGGGTATCTGAGTCAAACTGGTACAGCCTTCTTTTGAGGAATGACTGCTTCCACCAAGCGTGAGCTGGGAGCGTTGCCTATCAAGACGCTTGGCTCTTACCAGTACCCAAGCATTGTGCTATTTTGAACAACCTTAATATTCTTGCACAGGACGGTAACTTCCTCTTTATCGACTTGGAGGGGGTACTGACGGAACTGGCGACGCCGAATTTACTGGAGGTGGCGGCACTGCTGTGGATGGAGACGGAGAGTTCTGCGGCGATGGCGGCACACTGAAAGCGGGAGATGGAGAATTTTCGGGGACTGACACTGGCAAGGGTGTGGGATTGAACAAGCGATCGCGTATTTGCTGTAACCCTTGAGGATTGTATTTCCACCAAGCATATAACCCAGCAGCACTACCCCCCATCAGCAGCAGCAATCCCAGTGCTACGACCAACCCTTTCCCTCGGCGCAGTCGGTTTGGCTTTGCCGGAACGATCTCGACCGGCACCGCTTCAATATACTTCACGGTTTCAGCGAGTTCGGTTTGCAGGCTAGCTTTCGGTATCAAGCTGAGATTCCCGATCTCGCCAAAATTGAGTAGCACCGGATACTCTGGGGAAACGCGGCAGTAAGTAATCACGACTGAAGTATTATCGTAACCGTTCTTCTGATTCGCTAAGTCAATCCAGGACTGGACTGCCGCCTCTAGGGGAATTTTAGCCTGAAGCACCGGCTCTACATAATCCGCCCAGGATTGCTCAACCCAGTTATTGTCGCTCAGACCATCAGAACACAGCAGCAGCAGTCCGTCTTCTTCCACAATGAAGCGTTGCACATTCGGACGAAGAAACTCGGCATCCCTCGTGCCTAGCGCTTGGGTGAGTGCCCCCGCATCGGGTCGCTGCAATGCCTCGCGGTAGAGACTGCGCCCCATTCGCACTTCCCTTGCCGCAACGTCATCGTCTACTGTCAGCAGCTGGCAGGAATGGGGGGTAATCCAGTAGGCGCGGCTATCCCCAACATGGGCGATATAGAGTTCGTGGGCATTCCCCAAATCAGAATTAGCCGTCGTCACCTTCTGGGGCAGCTGGAGAGCCATTACTAGCGTCGTTCCCATCCGTCGCCTGGACTCTCGTCCTTGTTCGTCATTTCGGGCACAAATTAGGTTATTTACCACCCGAATACTTGCCGCTAGTTGCTCTTTCACCAGTTCCGGCGGCACGATTTCCGTTTGCTCTGCCACTTCAGCCAAAAGCGCCCGCACTTGCAGTTTCAGGGATTGTACTGCTAGCTGGCTGGCAACTTCTCCACCTTCATGACCGCCAATCCCATCGCAAACGATGCTCAAGTGGGGAATCAACGGGTCAGTTGTTTGGGTGAAGTCTGCTGCTAGCAAATCCCGCGCGGTGGGATAGCAGGTGTCTTCGTTGTGATCGTGTTGGGGACCTGTATCTGTGGCACCGGCAACCCGCAAGCGCAAGGGGAGTTCCGCTGCCTGCTCTAGTAATAGCTGATTCAGCCGTTCGGCGATCGCGCTTTCGGTCACATCTTCGGCTTGCATCTGTTCGCAAATTTCTAAAAGCGGCGTCACTACTGATGTCTGTATTAATCGACACCAACTGGCTAGAACAACGCCCAGATCCCGGAGACTTGGCCCAAACCCCACAACCATTTGTTCCCCGGTCGGTTCCGCTAAGGCGTGAGCGGCAAAAGGCTCAAGGCTCAAGGTGAGAGGCAGAAATTTTTTCTCTCGCCGACTTCTTCCGGCTTGCCTGCGGTCGGAAACCCCATTCCCGTTGTTTGTATGGGCAACTCCGATATCTGGGTCGGTGACGGGATCGGCGTAAAGTTCCAACAACCGTAACCGCCACCCTTCCACTCGGAGATTGTCAGCAACTAAAAGGCTAGAAGCTACCCCAAATTCCGCAAGCGGCGTCCAAAGTTCCAGAATTTGCCACAGCCAGTAAATCTGGCGGACTGCCGATGCTTGCGGCAATACGTCCAAAATGGAAGGCAATAGCTTGCCTGTGGCATCCAGTGGGACATTTTCTAGCAACAGAATCTCCGTCGGGGATGGAGAATTTCCCAGCAACGCATATCCATATACTTCGGGGAGATGAAAGCGCTCTTGATACAAGCGCAGGTAAGGGTAAAGATTGTCTGGCAACTGTTCGGGAATCTGAGGCGGCAGTATCGGTTGAGTATCCAACCAAATTTGAGGTGCAACAACCTGATATCTGTCTTGCACGAATTCTCCGACAGGGAGCATTGCGGCAACTGAGCCAGTTGCCCAAAGATAGCGATCGCTCTTCAACTGGGAACTGTTCATAAACTGAAATTTTTATAAAAAAGCTTCCAAGAGATTCTTAAGGAAAAATTCCACTGGGTTCTGGGAAATTTATAGATGAAATGTTGTAGTCAACAAAAAGGCAAGATGCCTTCCCAATCCGGCGCTGGCTTTCATTGGAATAGTTCATCTTACCTTGATAACTATCCTTACTGGGATATCAAGAAGGGATTGAGTTTTATGACGATTTGGTTTCTAGCAGGGTTGTTTGATTCTCCTTTACTCATCCAGCTGGCGATCCAGTCTTTCGGATTCAGCCCGACTTTGTTGTGGTTACTGGTAGGGACGATCCTTTGCTTGGTAGAGCTAGTTGTGCCAACAGCTTTTACCTCTTTCATGATGGGAATCAGCGCCTTCGTGGTGGCACTGTTGGTGATGCTGCTCCCATTACCGGCGGCTTTACAGGTGGTGCTTTGGTTAGTGTTTTCCATTGCTTTGATTTACTTCAGCCATCGCTTGATGCCGAGGCGAAAGGTGTCTTCGATTGAAGATGCCACCGAGGGTCAGACTTTAACAGAGATTTTGCCAGGAGAGATGGGGCGGGTACTCTACGAAGGAAATTCTTGGAGGGCACGGTGTGAAGATGAGAAACTAGCGATCGCTCCCAATCAAAGAGTGTACGTCGTCAGACGGGAAGGCACAACTCTGATCGTGCTGCCAGAACACCTATTGAAATCCTAATCCTAGGGTTTATCAATCTGCAATATTGTAAAAACGAGGTTCACAATGGAAGGATTTTTTGGGTTACTAATTGCTTTAGTTTTGGGCGGATCTGCCCTCTCAGGCGTCAAGGTGGTTACTCAAGGAAACGAAGCTTTAGTCGAAACTTTAGGTAAATATAGCGGCAAGAAACTAAAACCCGGTCTGAATTTCGTGATCCCAGTTTACGAAAGAGTCGCTTTCCAAGCAACCGTCCGGGAAAGAGTTCTAGATATTGCTCCCCAACAATGTATCACCCGCGACAACGTTTCGATTACCGCTGATGCGGTCGTGTACTGGCGCATTCTGGATTTGGAGAAAGCCTACTACAAAGTGGAAAATCTCCAGTCAGCAATGGTAAATTTGGTGCTGACGCAGATTCGAGCCGAAATGGGCAAGCTGGAACTAGATGAAACCTTTACTGCCCGGACTCAAATTAACGAACTTTTGCTCAGAGAACTGGACGAATCTACCGATCCTTGGGGAGTAAAGGTCACGCGGGTAGAACTGCGAGATATCGTTCCTTCCAGGGCTGTGCAAGAATCGATGGAATTGCAGATGTCGGCGGAACGTCGCAAGCGGGCGGCAATTCTCACCTCCGAGGGCGAACGCGAATCAGCCGTTAACTCTGCTAAAGGGAAGGCTGAGGCGCAAGTTTTGGAGGCGGAAGCCCGTCAAAAATCCGCGATTCTGGAGGCAGAAGGGCAACAAAAGACGATTGTTCTGAAAGCGCAGGCGGAACGGCAGCAGCAAGTTCTCAAGGCTCAGGCTACCGCTGAAGCGCTGCAAGTGATTTCTAAAACTCTCAAAAGTGACCCCAATGCCCAGGAAGCTCTCCAGTACCTACTCGCTCAGAATTATCTAGAAATGGGGATGACGATTGGTAAGAGCAGTAGCAGCAAGGTCATGTTTATGGACCCGCGCAGCATCCCAGCAACGTTGGAAGGCATCCGCTCGATTGTCGGAGACACGAACCAAGCTCAATTTTTAGATTTAGACGAGGACAGTTAATCCAGGGCATCGCTAGCAACTTGAGCGACACAGCAGCGATCGCACAGTCCAAAAAACTCTAGAGTATGGTAGAAAATTTTAAACGAGTGCGATTGTTGCAGCTGGCTCTCCAACTCATGGACTGGACATTGATTGATGGGAATCGAGTCTCCGCACTGCAAACAAGTCAGGTGGTGCTTGTCTTGTTGCACACAACTGTAGAGCGATTCGCCACTTGCCAACGTCCGTACCTGGACGACGCCGTCTAGTTTTAAGGCTTCTAGGGAACGGTAGACGGTTGCTAATCCCATGCTTTGGCTACGATTGCGAAGTTCTACATAAATATCCTGAGCTGAGACAGCTCGGTTCATCGTCTTGAGCAGATTCAAAATACGCTCCTGACTGCGGGTGCGTTGGGCTTTCATGGTCTTCAGTTTTGCTAGATATCCTTAATCTTTTCAGGTTGTCGCTGATATCTTTATCTATTTCCACCTTAAATTGCCAGAACTTCACGCAGCTCACACGCTTCCACCTTAGAATAAAACAAATATCACCTATCTAAGGGAAGAATTTATAGGAATGCCGATGAATCGGAAATATCAAGCTAAAATCTACGTGACTCTGCGCCCTTCGGTTTTAGATCCAGCAGGCACGGCGGTACATTCTGGGTTGGAGCATCTGGGATATGACAATGTTGAGCAGGTGCGAATAGGAAAGTATATTGAGCTGACTGTGATGGCAGAGAGTGAGGATGAGGCGCGACATCAATTGGCTCGGATGTGCGATCAGTTGTTGACGAATCCGGTAACGGAAAATTATCGGTTTGATTTAACGGAGATGTCAGGTCAGATAGAGACGGAAATATTCTTTTAGGATAAGAGGGGCTAGGTAGTTGGTGGTCAGTCGTTATTGGTCATTTGTGAAGGACTAATGACTACTGACTACTTCTGGTTAGCCAGTCTTCCATTAGCTATTAGCAATATGAAATTTGGGGTGGTTGTGTTTCCGGGTTCTAATTGCGATCGCGATGTCGCTTATGTCACTCGCGATTTGCTACATCAGCCGACGCGGATGGTTTGGCATGAAGACACGGATATTTCCGATCTAGATGTGGTAGTGATTCCGGGTGGCTTCAGCTATGGCGATTATCTGCGCTGTGGCGCTATAGCTCGTTTCTCTCCGGTGATGCAAGCAACGATTAAACACGCCCAGCAAGGAAAGTTTGTCTTGGGTATCTGCAACGGGTTTCAGGTGCTAACTGAGGCGGGACTTCTGCCAGGGGCGCTCACCCGAAATCAAGATTTGCATTTTATTTGCGATCGCGTTCCCGTCAAAGTCGAACGCACCCATCTCCCTTGGACGCAAGCCTATTCTACTGGACAAGTCATTACCCTCCCGATTGCCCACGGCGAGGGGCGATACTACGCCGATGCCGCTACTTTGGCAAAGCTGGAAGATAACCATCAAATTCTCTTCCGTTATCACGGCGAGAATCATAACGGTTCTTTAAATAATATTGCGGGTATTTGCAATAAAAAAGGAAATGTGCTGGGGATGATGCCTCATCCAGAACGGGCCTCAGATCCGATTTTGGGCGGTACCGATGGCATTGGGTTATTCCAAGGATTACTGTCTGCGGTGGCAGCGATCGCGTAGTGCTGTAGCAAAAAATGCTTTGTTGAACCACCAAGGCACCAAGATAGAAAACTTTGTGCCTTCTTTGTGTCTTCGTGTCTTTGTGGTTAATCTTCAAACACCTATGTATTTAGGTAGAAATACGTTTGGCTGTCGCAAGTTCCACCTACAGACCGACAATTGTTCCAACCAGACAGCACTAGCATCAAAAAAAGATGGAATTCATGGGCAATTATGGTCGCCATTACTGATTTTCAGCCGACGAGTTCGGCAACGATCCAACGCACAGCCACAAACTACAACGGATCTGAGCAGCAATTTGTAAAACTGCTCGAAATGGAAGATTTAGACAACAAGCTGGCTGCACAGCCTGAACTAGCAAGCGACGTTGAAAATGCGATCGCGATCGCCATTGAGGCGGCTTATAACGTAGAAAGTGGCGATGAGCCAGTTGAAGCTTCCCACCTCTTTTTGCAGCGTGTGCTGTATCGCATCAATCGGCTCAAGCTGTTTTGGTATGACGATCTGCGGCATTACACCAACGAGCGCTCAATTTGGTTGCAAAAAGTTCGCAACCAAATTGAGTCAGCTTGGCAGCAGTGGGAACTGGCACACTTTGACGTAGAAGCACTACAACAACTTTCACCAGCCGATGTCAAGCAAGCCCTGAGCGAGCGTGGCGCAGCCGACTTAGAGCCTCCCCTATCGGAAGATAGTCGGTACTTGCGGGAGCAGACGACAGAGGCAGGTTATCGCCGAATCTTGGCAATTGGTTCCTTCGATGGCTTAGTCGAAGGCAGCCGCCTTTCGCGGATTCTGGGGGGTACCGCCAACGCAGTGCAATGTACTCTCGTCAGAGTGCTGCTAGAAGAGTACGGTAACGGTCGCCTCTCCCGCAAGCACTCTACCTTTTTTGCCCAGATGCTTGACGAGTTTGGCATGAATACAGAGCCAGAGGGCTACTTCGATTTAGTACCCTGGGAAGTGCTAGCCTGCGCCAATCATAACTTTCTCGTCACCGAGCGCAAAATTTATTTCTTGCGTTACTGCGGTGGATTGACTTATTTTGAAGTGGCAGGTCCTGCGGCGTACAAAACCTATCTAGCAGCAGCGCAACGGTTGAAACTTTCTGATGCAGCAATGGGTTACTGGGAGCTGCACATTCGGGAAGACGAACGTCACGGTCAATGGATGTTAGATGATGTGGCGTTGCCATTGGTTGACAAGTACCCGAATGATGCTTGGGAAATTGTCTTGGGATATGACCAAGAGAAGCTAATGGGCGATCGCGCTGGTGCAGCGATCGCGCGTTCGGCAAGAGAAGCCGATCGAGAGGTCAATCGATAAAATAAAATTTGCCTGTCCTCTTCCTTTCTCGTTCTCCAGGCTGAACCTGGGAACGAGAATAAATTTGATAGTTTGGGTTAAAAATTAAGCAATAAGAATGGGGCAATGAGAACTGTTAAATTCCCAATACCCCCTCGTTTTTGTCTAAAGCGGCTTTCTGAGTTGAGGGAATTACTTTAGCGATCGCTCTCCCCACTCTCAGTTCAAGCTTTTACAAAGATGTCATGATCTGAATCAACTCAGCAGATAAATCTACCTGACATTTATGCTGCTTTTTAAACAAAACTCCCGCTAAAAGATAGATGTTTTTTGAGTAAAAAGCCATCTTCTTTTCTCGCAATTCTCTAATTGTGTTTTTCACCTTTGGCTCAGAACTGTAATAGCCAAAGTTTAAAGGGGAGATTATGAAATTAGCAATGGAGTAGCCTTGCATTATTGCATAATTAATAAAGCCCTCTGGATTAGAATAACTAGAGAGCATAAGTAAAACATTTTCATAATCTAAAGATAAAAGTCGTTTGGCAATTTTAGAACCATCTGTACCGCCATGTAACAGGGGTTGGTAAATATTCTCATCTGGCGCTGGAAGGTATGGTGGGTTTGAGATCAGATAATCAGCCTTGGGAAGAGATGCTTCAAAAAAAGAGGTATTGTAGATGATATATTGGGCGCTGAGTTCGTATTCCTGAATATTTGATTTGGCAGTTTTCCAAGCTAAGTCATTGAGTTCAAATCCATGTATGATGCCATCAAATCTGGTTCTCATTAAGGAGTTAATGACTGGAGTTCCATCTCCTGAACCGAACTCAATGATAGTTTTACCATGAGCGCCCTCATTTAAAACTAAACTTTCTAAACATTGAGAGTAGAAATTAGATTCTTCTGGGCAATAGAATACATCTTTTACGGGTCTGGATGAAATTAGCATATCTTCCTTTGTAACAACTATAACAAAGCTAATTCATTCTCTATTCTTTTGTGATCTATCAAGAGAATTATGCCCAAAGACCTTGACAACTATTTACGTTTATTTATAATATTCTAAGGTAATTTTACTGACTTTCAAAAAACAGTGTTTGTTAAAACAGGGAATGGCTAATTGCTTTTCAATACTTAGCAATTAGCCATGAGTCATTATTCAGTAATAAATGGAGCTTTAAGAAGTTAAGCAGCTACTGCCAGTCGCTTAATATCACCAGTGACTACACAAGCCTAAACATCGTTGAAGAGTACTGGAGTTTGGCTAGCAAGCTGCAAAATATCTTTGTTGATACAGCCTGGGATTACATCTGTGTGAACGTACACCCATCAGCAGCCAGCATTGCCTGACGTTGTTGCTCTATTCACCACAAGCATCAAACCAAAGGCGAGGCAACACTGACGACATGAGGATGTTTCAGGGGTGGTTGATAGCGCTGGAAGCGTTAGGGTAGCGTTTGCGGAGAACAACTGTATTGTAGTTGTAGGCGATCGCTACAATATTCGTGACCAGGCAGGTGCTTCCCAAACACAGCAGGATATAGGTAGGAGGCATCACCACCCCAACCTGGAACCAAGTAAAGACGTGCAGCACCATCACCACAGCAAATACGGTTGCCACTCCAGCACTCCGCCACACCTGAACTTGAGGGCGACAGAGTGCAGTAAGAATCATTGTCGAGATGGTAGCACCCAAGTTGGCTGGAACCAAAAACGCGCAAATGGCGATACAGTGGGCGCGTGAGAACTCAGATAGGGTATTAAAGTCTAACATCCGTTCATTATATCGAATGGCAAAATTTTACAAGACTTTTTGCGATCGCCTGTAAACACTCACTGCTGTTGATAACATTTGTTCACATACGACAGCGATCGCTTTCCCACAAAAACTGCACGATCTTTTCTAAAACTACATAATTTGTTTTAAATCTAAGACAAACCCAGGAAGCACATCTTCTCCTGATAAAGTTGCCGGATTTTCTAGAATTTCCACATCCTGACCTTGACGATAGATTTCTACTCGCTGGTTTTTCCGGTCTATTAACCAACCCAATCTAGCGCCATTTTCCATGTACTCTTGCATTTTCTCTTGCAATTCTTTTAGAGAATCACTCTTCGATCGCAACTCAAGCACAAAATCGGGACAGATGGGAGCAAATCCCTGTTGTTCTTCGGCGGTTAAAGCCTCCCAGCGATCGCGTCTTACCCAAGAGGCATCGGGTGAACGATTTGCGCCATTAGGCAGTTTAAAGCCACTTGAAGAGTCAAAGGCAAGCCCTAGATTGCTCTGAGAACTCCAGACTTCTAGTTGGGCAGCTATTTTGATGTTACGATTTCCAGTTTCGCTACCTGTAGGTGGCATAATTATTAATTCTCCCGATGCCGTTCGCTCAAATCTATAATCGCGGTTGTTTTGACACAGCTTCCAAAACTGCTCATCAGTCAAATCAATTTTCAATTCGAGAGTAGGAGGCAATGCGATCGCCATCGTTTGCATGAACTTATCCCAACATCAACTGTTAATATTTTCTAGTCTTGATTCGCTTTTATGAATTTTTGCAAAAACTGCCTTATCAAAAGCGATCGCGTCTAAATCAAGCTACATAATTTGTTTTAAATCTAAGACAAACCCAGGAAGCACATCTTCTCCTGATAAAGTTGCCGGATTTTCTAAAATCTCCACATTCTGACCTTGACGATAGATTTCTACTCGCTGGTTTTTCCGGTCTATTAACCAACCCAAACGAGCGCCATTATCTATATATTCTCTCATTTTTGCTTGTGCTATTTTCACCGAATCGCTAGGAGAAAGCAACTCAACCACAAAATCAGGACACAGAGGAGCAAATCCTTGTTGTTCTTCGGCGGTTAAAGCCTCCCAGCGATCGCGTCTTACCCAAGAGGCATCGGGTGAACGATTTGCACCATTCGGCAGTTTAAAGCCACTTGAAGAATCAAAGGCAAGCCCTAGATTGTTTTGTCGGCTCCAAGCTTGGAGTTGATACGATAAATCGATGTTACGATTTCCAGTTTCGCTACCTGTAGGGGGCATAATTATTAATTCTCCCGATGCTGTGCGCTCAAATCTTAAATCCCGGTTGTGCTGACATAACTGGAAAAACTGCTCGTCTGTCAAGTCAATCGTTAATTTGAGGGTAGAAGGTAAGGTAATTGTTGCTGTGTTCATAAAGTTATCAAAGTATTACTCTCTTATATTTTCTAGTCTATTATCGCTCTGCTATAAAAGGGCGATCGCTCCTTCTCCCGTATTGGCGGTAAATAAGTTTCTCTGTTTTCTTTTTTCCTAATTCGAGAAAATTCAGTCATAGAGTACCTGCATTAATTTGGGGCTGATTTCTGTAAAAGTGAGAGGCAACCCAGCGATCGCCAAGTGTAGGCAAGGGGCGCATCTCCTCCCCATTGTCAACCCTGAGACTGATGTAACCCGCCGTCAGTCGATTAATTTAGTTAATAGAACTTAACATTTGACCACTAAGCCAACGTTCCTAGATGCACTTCAGCGGCAAAGGTGAATGGTTTGTCGTCAGCACTTTATAAGGATTAGCAACAATGCAACTAAAGCCAATCAAAGAGCAAGTCGTCGCCGTCGTTGGCGCTTCTAGCGGCATCGGGCGCGAGACAGCTTTGCAGTTTGCCCACCGAGGCGCAAAAGTGGTAGTCTCAGCTCGCAGCGAATCAGGGTTAAAGTCTTTGGTGGATGAGATACAGCAACAAGGCGGTGAAGCAGTCGCTATCGTTGCTGATGTCACGGATTTCGAGCAAGTAAAAGCGATCGCAGATAAAGCCGTGGAGGTATACGGGCGACTCGATACCTGGGTTCATGCAGCCGCTACCGGAGTCCTCGCCACCTTCGACAAGATAACACCCGAAGAGTTTAAACAAGTCATCGATGTTAACCTGACAGGGCAAGCTTATGGTGCAATGGCAGCGCTACCTCATCTTAAACGCGAAGGACGCGGAGCGCTGATCCATATCTCCTCAGTTGAGGCTAGACGCTCTGTACCTTACCAAAGTCCCTACTCTGCATCCAAGCATGGTGTTGAGGGTATGCTTGATGCTTTGCGTCTTGAGCTGAAACACGAAGGATGGCCGATTAGCGTCACTAATATCATGCCATCGGTGATCAACACGCCATACTACAATAAGGTTCGCACCAAGCTAGGTGTGAAGCCGACAGGAGTGCCGCCGTACTACGAGCCAAGTCTTGTCGCCGAAGCTATTCTCTACGTCGCCGAAAACCCCACTCGTGATTTTATCGTCGGAGATGTGGGCAAAGTGATTGATATAATACAACGAATCTCGCCAGCGCTAGCGGACAGCATCTTACTGCTGATTGGCTTCGAGTTACAGAAAACCAACGAGCCGAAGTCCGAAGACGCACCAACCAATCTGTATGAGCCTATAGAAGGTTACGACAGAGTTGAAGGAGACTTTGGCAATCTGTCGATACCCTCCTTTACTGACTGGCTGGATAAAAATCCGCCGATTAAATGGGGTGCTGTGGCAGCTGCGGCGTTGGGAGTTGCAGCAGTCTTCGGAGGGTTTTTCCCAGGAAATGATATTTAAGGCGATCGCTTACAAATTGCAGCTACGACACCTGTGCGATGGCGTTGCACAGTTGTACGATTGGTTGCCAGATTTCTCCATTTAGATGCCAGCCATCTTTCTGCCATATTGGTGAATTCGGGACTGCCTATCATCAGTCCGAATTTATCGGCTTTTAGCATCTGAATGTCCTGTCTTTCTCGCTTTTTATCTTCGGTACTTTCTTCACTATCACCGTTGATTTCGTCATCAATTGTAGTTGATAGTTTGTCCTGTTGTTCTTTGAGTTTTCTTTCGTTTAAACGCGCTAAAAATGCCTCGCGTTTATCGTAATCTTCAATCATGGCTTGGCGCAATTTCATCGAGTCGCGCTGTAGTGCTGCCAGCCTTTGAGCTATGCGCTGACGCGCACGCTACGCGAACGGCTTTAGCTGCTGGCACTAGGTCTTGTTTTTGGGCTTCTTCGTTGAACCAAACTCCGGTGGATTGCCAGCTAGTTTGGGTGATGCCAATTTGACTGTTTTTGCGATTACCAAGGATGGCTTTGGGTAGTTCGTAATCGCTACAAGGAATGAGTTCTTTGAGTTGTTTTTTATTGATGCCTTTGATGCTGGAGCGGTCTAAAATTAGTTGGGGTTTGTTACCTTCGGACTCGGCTAATGAGTCGAGTAAGTTGTCATCGGGACGGAGGGTTCCTTTAGCTAGAAAGCTGACTTGGGGTGTGGATTTTGTATTTTCTGTATTCCAACTGCGTAGCCAAGCGAAACGAAATTGGCTGGCTCGATTTTTCTCGCCGCCGATGCTTTTAAGTAAGTCGGAACTGATTGCACCGTGACAGTCACCGGTTCGATATTTAGCATATTGTGGGTCGGTGAAATCAACAATTTTTACTCGCAGATGGTCGGATTCTGATACGCCGGACATACAAGTGCTGACTAGAAGGGAACCGTAGCGACAGGCGGTGTCTTTTTCGGTTATGAATAAGTCTCCTATTTTTTGGGCTAGGGTTTCGTCACCGAAGTAATAGCTGTTTCCAGATTGAAATATCAAGCGTCGTTTGATGCCATCTTCTGGGTCGTGGATGCTGGCGCGTAATTGGCGAGGATCTGGATTTGATTTGTCAAGTTTGACAATCATTAATGATTGCAGTTCTTCTGGTTCAAATATTGCTTGCAGAATCGAGTGGCGCAGGATTTCTGGATTGTTGAAGAACTTTCCTACATTCCGCCCTTTGGCATCGGTGTAAGCAGCATCGAAAACGGGAATTTTGAGTCCTTCTTCGGTGGCAATTGTGGCGACCATGTGTTGATTTCTCCTAATATTTGAAGTGTGAGAGTAGGAATTGTTGAAAAGGTATGGCAGGACTATTTAAGCGTTAACAGGTTGAAACTCGGTCAAGTGTTGACCGTGGGAAGTGTTTTTGAGGTGATTGAAATGGAACTAAAGGTTGATGCGATCGCTAGTCCGGATCTGTTTGAAGATGAGGATATCGGGCTGGTGGAGTTGGCGTTGGCGTAGCCTGCGCGTAGCGCATTCGCGCCGGATGATGAGGATAAATACCCATTCGTGCGTCCCAGTAGCACTCCTGCGGATTTAATGGACAGGCCGGCGAGGGTTATTACAGAATGGGAAAATATGGACTTTGATGAGCGAATTCAAGCTGACCCTACTTATATTGATAAGGTATAGGTATTTTTCAGAATTTGGTCGTCTAAGTTTGATTGTTTAGATGTTAATTTTTATTGCCAATTTGAAGTTATAGCTGTGGAGGATACAGATTTACTCCATTGGGTACATGTTTCGATGGGTAGCGGTAGCTGCCCTTTAAGTCTAACCATTTAACTAATTTATGGATAGATCGGTTTGACACCCTTGCCACTGTTGGGAGTTTTACAATCCCAGCGACAGTCACAAGTTTTACAATCTTGTTCGCTAATCTCACCTGGAGCAGCAGGTTCCCATGCGTTAGTTAAACGAGATTGTTCAATCTGACCCACCGTTTTAGTGAACTCATCTATTGCTACCTGAATTTCATCAGGCTCAATACTAACTTCTAAAAGAGCGTTAACTGGGCGTTTTGTTGGGCAAGTCGGGCCATCAAGCTCGTTAAGAAAATATAAAACAGCTTTCTTTGGCAGGACACCGTGCTTTCGTTGATAAAGATAGGCATAAACCCGCATTTGAAACTCATACGTCTGCAAGTCTTTAGGATTTAAACCAACACGAGTGCTGCCTTTATAATCCCACATTTCGCAGTTAGCTGGATCTACCATTTCATCGGTTGAATCTACTAACAAATCGACAACCCCATGCAAAATGTGATTAGTCTGATTTGCTTGTAATCTATGTTCTGTGTCTTTAACTCGTGGATAAAGCGTCGGGCCTTCCAGTGCATTGAAATATTGAAGAATATTTACGGCTTGAACTCTAGTATCTGACCTAATAGCTAGAATTCCTTGACTGTTCAAGCCATTTTCAACTTGAATAAAATACCTCACAATATCGCTAGGAGGTGGCGGCAGTGTTGTGACAGCTTTTTGTGCGCTTTTTAGCTCCCCAAAGTATTCGCGAATCTCCTCTTTACTGAGAAGATAACCCTTATCAGGTAGTGAGTCCTTAGTCGATGGATCGACTCTGCCATGAAAATGGGCATGACAGCGATCTAAAACTTGATGAAGTACCGTACCAAAGTAAATCTGTGTTTGATGAGCAGGGGCATATTTATAAACGTTAAAAACTCCATACTGACGAGCACAATGTCGAAAAGAAACAACATCTTGAGTGACACTATATCGTCGTTTCACTAATGTACTATTGGGCAAAGGTATTGAAATTCCTTGGAATGGTTTGGTCATAAATGCTCTCTTTAAATTACAAGTGTATTGCGACGAAATTCAACATGGTTACGTCCTGGTGCGGCTACATGATTTTTAATGTGTTCTTCCGTACCAACTAAGATCAGGCCATACTGGGCACGAGAGTAAGCTACATAAAGCAAACGGATGTCATCTTCGACAACCAAGAGTTCTGGACTGCGTGTATTTCTAGGATAAAGCTCCTCCCGAAATGGTTCTAAATCTTGTTCAAGGATGTGTGCTGCTCCCACATCTCCGCTTTGACCCAGTTGTGCGACAAAAACGAAGGGAAACTCTAAGCCTTTTGCTTGGTGAATAGTCATAATTGGTAGATATCCTTGGGGAACTATCACCTCTTCATCTTCGTCATCATTAATTCCAGCTTCGATAATATAGCTGACAAACATTGTGTAAAACCGATTTAGAAAAGTGGGATCTAAATCGCCTTCTTTATTCGCCCGCAACCCGTCTAACTTAAAACTGTGATAGCCATCGAAAAGACGGCTTAGTTTGGAAAGGCGTAAGTTTCTTACAGGATCTTTTTGCCATGTCCGAAATGGTTCTAGTGCCAGAATATGATATATGATTTCTAAAAGGTTAAGATTGAGAAAGTTGCCCTTATTTTCAGCACATAGTTTCGGCAATTCGGCATTACTATGGATTAAATAGTCGTCCAGTCCCTTAGTTAAAAGATTCGGATTACCTCTAATAGTATTGAGAGTGTCAATCCATCCCTGGACCGTTCCAACCCATGATAAAGGTCGCCCAATTGGATCTTTGTAAGAAGAATAAAAAGTATGATTTTTGTCAATTACTTGTACCATTGCTGCCAGCAAGCACTGGATTTCTTCACTTTCCATGAAAGATTTTGAGCGGGGATTATAAACCGGAATATTATGTTGTTGAAACGCAGCAATAAAAGGGCCAGCATTGCGTGGCGAGTCCTTCGCACTACGTAGCAATAAAACGCATTGACTATAATCAGAGATAATTCCGTCGGCGATTAAGTGATTTTTAACTAAATCGACAACAGCATTTGGTAAATCTGCTACTTTTTTCCGAGTGATCCAAGAAACAGCAGGATATGATCCAGAAATTGTAGAGGCTGCCGTAACAGGATTTTTACCAGGGGCGCGTACCCCTGGTGCTATCATTTCTGGAAAAGAAGTGATATAACTGTTGAAAAATTCAACGATACTGCTGTGAGAACGATAGTTTTGATCTAGCTGAATTTTTTGAGGAGATTCACCTAATTCTGCCATACAAGCCTTGTCAAAATTCACCATGCAAGATACGTTTCCTCCTCGGAAACGATATAAAGCTTGATCGTCGTCACCCACTACTGTAATGCTATGTGGGGTTTTGTTGGCAAGGGCAAGGTAAATGCGCTCTTGGATTGGATTAGTGTCTTGGTATTCGTCAACCAATACGTGCGTCAACGGTGACTGGTTTTGACCATCTCCCTCTAAAAAGCGTTTACTAGATGGAGAGGTTAAGAATTCCAAAAAACAAGCTTGAAGATGAGCAAAGTCACAGCGGTAGTTTTTCTCTAGACCTTCAGTATATTGCTGATAGAATTCTGCTAGCGTTGCCCAGTGTCCCCCAGCCAGAATCATTTTTTGGACATCAACGTAATCTTCTACAATATGGTTGAAGAGTGTAACTGCGGCCTTGGCTCGCTTCCATTTATTAGGAGGGTAATTTTGAGTTCGCCAATCAGGGACTGCATGAGCAAAAGGTATCCAGAAGCTTGTATCTTGATGCTCTGTAATTGAGGCATAACGGTAGACGAACAAATCCTGCTCTACCTGGTCAAGAAGACGAACGTTTTGATATGTTGGGTAACGATATTCTTGGAGTATATCATTGCATAGACTATGCAATGTTCCTATTCTTATATCAGATAAGTCTACCGATTTAAGAGTATGATCGGTGTTTTGTAGTGCGGCCCAGTAGGTAGCTAAGCGATCTTCAAGGTTACGTGCTGCCTTCGTTGTAAAGGTGGTTAGGATAATGGAGCGTGGTTTAACACCATCTACACAGAGTAGTTTTAGAGTGCGTGTAACCAGTACCTCGCTTTTACCTGAACCTGGGCCTGCGAGAAGCCACAAAGCACCTCCGTCATACTCTACTGCTTCCTTCTGTTTGTCATCTAGCTCATAGCCACGAGCAGTCTGTTGGGCAAGACAGGTATGAAAGGTACTTAGGTCAATCATTGTAAAAAATATTTAATTTCACCTAAAAACTTACGTACCGTTTGCAGGATCGAGTAAAAAGGATAAAGTATCAGATTTTGGCTCAGTATAGCATCCTGCCCAATAGAAAATTTTCCATTAAGCCATCATTTGGGTGGGGCTGGTGACGCATACTGAACTCAAGCTTTGGATTTCAGTGCCGCCCACACCGATTGCTGGGTAATGTAAACCGATCGCGCCGTCCCACTTTCCAAATCAAAATAGGTCGCAAACCGCTTAAGATTATCCGCCGCCTCAGCCGCCACCCGAACATTCACGCGATCGCTCTGCACGTTCAGCACTGCCATCTCAGCACAAGATAGGTTATTTGTCAATCTCAATGCTAGAGCCTGCGCCTTGGGCAATCCGATCTCCTTGTCGCAGAAAGCCTGCCTGCTGATATTGGCTTCTTCAACTATATCGGGATCTGCGATCGCCTACGGTACGCTATGCTAACGCGATACTACTGACACAACACTACGCGATCGCACTTCACCTATCCAGAGATGCGATCGCTCGCTTCGACGTTACAATCTGTCATAACAATAGGAGTAAACTCCAATGGCAACCAACACCTCTTTAGAAGAACGGATGGCAGCAGTAGAAACAGCAATTACCGAATTGCAGAAACAAGTTGCAAATCCTCAATCGACAAATTGGCTACAACAAATTACAGGGTCTTTCAAAGATGAACCTGCCTTTGAGGAGGTACTGGCTTACGGACGAGCGATTCGCAAAGGTGATGAGTCTGTACTGGAATCGCAAGACGAGCTATGAAATATCTATTGGATACAGACCATCTGAGTATTCTTCAGCGTCAAACTGGGAAGGATTACAGCAACCTTTCGACACGGATGGCTCAATACCCGCTATCAGATTTTGCCGTATCAATTGTCACCTTTCATGAACAAATGCTTGGCTGTCATGCCTATATTAATCGCGATCGCACCCTCAAGGACGTAGTGAAAGGATATGAGATGATGGCGCGACTCGTTAATGACTTTAAAGTATTGCCCATCCTCTCATTCGATGCGGGTGCAGCTACAACATTTGAGCAATTAAAGTCCCGACGAATTCAACTGGCAAAGATGGATGCAAGAATCGCAGCAATTGCACTGTCCCATGAATTGATTCTGTTAACCCGCAATCATCGAGATTTCGGGAAAGTGGCAGGGTTGGCAATCGAAGATTGGACAATTTGAGGCATCAAGAATATCTTTTGGAGTAAGGTTAGCATGGTGTTATTGCTTCACTTGCGATCGCTTTTACTACCACACACACCGACTGCTGCGTGATATAAAGCGATCGCGCCATCCCACTCTCCAAATCAAAATAGGTAGCAAACCGCTTAAGATTCCCCGCAGCCATCCGGTACAGGTAATCCGCCGCCTCAGCCGCCACCCGAACATTCACGCTCTCGCTCTGCAAGTTCAGCACTGCCATCTCAGCACAAGATAGGTTATTTGTCAATTCTTCTGGTTTTGGTTTCAAAAGGTCAGGAGCTTGCAGCATCGGAGATGGCAACCTCGCACATCCCAGCCCCCCAAAATTATAGAACTCCGGGTCAGTTTCCAAACAACTGCCCAGCAAGATTTGTCCCGCTGCTGCATGATTCCCACAATCCAGATACCACACGCGGGGGATTTCAGAGCGACTATCACATTGGTTCAACACAAGAACCTGGTTAATAGCCGCTCTCCCGGCTGCCCTATCCACGCACCCTACAAGGATTGTCAGCTTGTCGTAGGCGTAGTGAATCAACTTGGGGTCAAATTCTTGCACGAAAGCCGTCGTGTCCACTCCCCAAGCTATCGAGTATCGCAACGCTAGAGCCTGCGCTTTGGGCAATCCGATTTCCTTGTCGCAGAAAGCCTGCCTGCTGATATTGGCTTCTTCAACTATATCGGGATCTGCGATCGCGCTGACGCGCAAGCTTCGCAAACGCCAACCTAACCTTTTTCCCTGGCTTACTTAAACTGCGTGCCAGTCGCGCAATATGATAGGACAGCCAAGAACCAGTTCCTCCCGCCCCAATTAACCAATAGTCGATCGAATCAGTCTGTTTAATGATTAGAGGCGAAGCTTCAATATAATCATAGTTAATTAAACATTGAAGAAAAAGTACTAGCCTCCCTCCAATAATTCGGTAGCTAATTTCGGCAACGCTTGACAGTTCAATTTTATAATTAATTTTAGTTTTCATTGTTTATTGATTAACTTTAGAAAATCAAATTCTTTAGCAAAAATAGTTCAGATAGCTCTTTAAAAAAACAGTGGAAAGAGAGCTATCTGATTTGGTTAAAAAAAAGCCGTTAACTAGCACGAATTTTAACTTTCTTAGCAGAATCAGTACTTTTCGTCTGTACCTTTTCTTTAGAATCTGGATTTGGGCGATCGCTTGGAGTTATAGTTGTTTGAGCAATAGCGCGATTGGAAATTGCCTCACTTGCAGATGTCAAGTTAGCAGCTACTATTCCGTATTCAACTCTAAGTTTGCGTTCGATGCGAGTACCATCTACAGGAACACCTTTTTTCCAATCGTCGATGATTTTGCGCTTGTCTGGAGTGAAAACGACTTTTTCTGCTCGATGTTGAAAGGAGTGCTGCGATCGTACTTAAATAGGTACATTAGCTTTAACAAAAATCCAATAACAATTAATCTGTCAACCCCAGTCTAAAGACACAATCCATTAAAAGGTCATTTAATTTGGCAATGCGGACAACAATCTGTTATCGCGGACAAATAATGTGGCACTGTACACTTAGAAAAATCAGGTTTGTCAACCATTTCCATTGTGCTTACCTATATATCAGCACTAAGGTAGATTTGTAAATTTATTTTATTGTAAAAGATTAAGCTTGGTTCCGGCGGCGATCGCCATCTAATTACCAAGGTGCTGGGAAGAGTTAAATGCGATCGCGTCTTGTCTGTGTCAGAGCAAATCCCGCCTATCCAACCTCAAGCCTAGCTTCTGGCTATCAAACAATCCCGCTGCGATCTCTACCTTGGCGTTTAGCAATTTAATACCCGCGAAAGAGTAAAAAGCGATACTAACTAAGCTATCTTCATAAACAGAAACATCGTAATAAACAGACTACGATCAACTTAAAATAACATCGGAGAAAAAATTCATGAGCGACGAACAAAATCCAGTTTTGCCAGAAGATCCTAGAGAAGCTGAACCGGGAAGAGGGGCACCAGGAAACAACCACTATGGAGTTCAATTATCACAATCAGTATTGGGCGTGAATGCACCAGATGCGGTGATTCCATCTAATGTGGATAAAGAGCTGAACAAACACCAAGTTGAGGCAGCCAGAGAACAAGAAGAGGGAACTGGTTTAGATACAACCGAGGGCTACATCCTTGATGAAGCGGGGCAGCTGAACAATTTTGCGATTGAGCCTCCAATGTATGTAGAAGAGAAATAAAATACAACGTTAGCTGGGAGCGCTAAACATCATCAGCCTCCCGGCATATTTATGTATTTATAAACAAAAATTTAACAACTTTGCCTGGAATTTCAGCGTCTTAATTGTAGGTAACTAGAAGACGTTATCGGCATTAGTTAGGAAGAAAAGTATACCAGAATCGACTTCGACCTCAGAAGCAACAGCGATCGCTTCCACCGTTCAAACCAACAACGATGAAGTTGAAGCCACAACGCAACAGACAACCACTCAACCAGATGTGGCAATATAGCCAAAGCTTGATGACTTTCCCCATCAACTCATCGTTTTGGTAGACGAAGTGAACCCAGCAAGTGACTTCGCTCAATTTCGGCAACAGTTGCGGGAAGCAGTGCTAAAGCGCGATGCAGAGTTAACGAAGTCATCAAAGTCAATCGTCAAATCGAGGAACAACGCGCCAGAGAACGGGCGCAAAAAGGCGAAGATTACAGTTCCCTCAACGGGTGGACTGCGGTGATTTTGCCAAATGGAAAACCAGGCTACATTTCAGGACTTACGCAAAGCTTATACATATAGCGTTTTGTAGGGGCAATCCCCCTGTGGTTGCCCTCAGATGTGGTGCTATTTGCGTAAGTCCTGATTTCCAATCGCTTTGCTTATTCTCCCCTGGAATATCAAGCCGTCTTTGGCAAAGTGAAAGGGCAATGGCGTCTGCTTTATATGCCCGGTAGAGAGTAAATTAAGGTAAAAGTATCGCTGTTTCGGGGAAAATTAGACAGGCGAGCGGGAATTAAAAGCAAGTTTCCCACAGACTAAAGCTTGGATCGAGATAAATGAAGTCCGTAAAGACGATTTCACGAAAAATATATCTGTATTTTCGAGCCAGCAAAGATTCTGTTACCTTGTCAAAATTCCCCAGCCCGATCAATACCTTTGAGAGCAACGTCCATGCCAGTAGACTTAATCATTCTAATTGCCGCACTCATCGTATCCTGGTTAGTCTTCGCCTTACTAATTAAGGTGGTGAAAGCCAGCATCGGCACAGCCATTTTAATTGCGGCAGTTGTTCTCATTTTACAACTCTTCTTTGGCATTGGCCCCGAAGACATTTGGCAGCAGATAACCCAACTTCCCCAAACTATTTGGCACATGGTTACGGGCAATTAATCCAATTGACAAAAGTCCATAATATAGAGGCAGGTTTATAGATATGCTTGGCTACTCACCAGTATCTTATTAAACCCGTCCCTACAAAGCAGTTGTTTTTTCGATTGCACTGACAATTACCCCTTAAGCCATAATCATCTTGGCAACCTTTTCCATCACCTTGCTCAAGGGATGATCTGGAAACCGCAGGCAAAAGAGATCGCTGCTTGCCATTTGAATCATCTCTTCCGAAAGCGGCAAAATTCCAGCCACCGGAGCATTGTAGGTTTTTTCTACCTGTTGCTTCAAAGCATCAAAATCCAAAACGGGTAGCGCCTTATTTACTAGCAGCAACATCTTAGGCACCTGCAACTTGCGAGCCACCTCCACCGTCACGGCAGTCCCCTGAAAGTCTTGCCGGTCTGGACGCAAAATTAGCACCAAGATATCAGAGATAGTAATAGAAAGCAGAGTTTCTTCGTTAAGACCTGGGTGGGTGTCAATAAACAAATAATCCAGATTCAGGGTTTCAATTATATCTTGGAAACCGTCATTGAGGAGACCAAAATCGAATCCCTCGCGCAGCACTCTAGTAATATCCCCAGCTTTGATACTAGAAGGAATCAGATGAATGCTGCTGCCTTTAACGCCAGTCTTTCTTAAAACTGAAGTGACATCGTAGGCAGCTTCTTCAATTAAACAGCGACCCCACAGGTAGTCATTGAGAGAGTGTTCCATCTTCTGCTCATCGAAACCGAAAAGCACATGAATTCCTGGCGATTGAATATCGGTGTCAACGATACCAACGCGATACCCAAAGCGAGCGACTAAAGCTGCCAGATTAGCCGTCGAATTCGATTTGCCGGTGCCACCCCGGAATGAGTGGATGGACACAATTTTTGACATGGTTTACCTCAATGTGTGAAAGGATTTTTAATCCTTAACAGAAAACAATCGAGAAAGCCCACTCAAGGGCGCGTTGCATTTCTGTGGGTGATTCCCACAGCTTGATAGAGGCTTATTTCGGTTTTTCCTCACTCCAGGTTCTGCCAGATATTTGTAGATAGCTTGCTTCGCTGTTTGGGGGCAAGGCGGGGTCGGTAGCGGCGTGTTTCTCCCTCTTCTAGTTCTTGCACGAAGCCTTGAGTTACCAGAGTTTCCAACTGGGTGCGGACAACTTCCTCACCCTCGCCGGTGTGAGCTGCCACTTCCTCCAAGGTCACGTTTTTCTGACGCATCATCCAGTTGACGAGTTTCCGCAGGTCATCGGGCAAACTCATAATATCAAGCATATTCAGACCAACATCAGTCTGTTTTCCGCTGGAATCGGCGGGTGATTGATCGATTCGATCCTGATTCATCTTTTCCTTCCTTGCCCTTCAGCTAATGATGTGAATAGCGAGCCTTCGATGTATCGGTAGATGTCCTCTAATGGCACTTTATCTCACCGCCATCCCGCCATTAGGTAGATTCAGTCTCTGCATTCCTCACTGTTTTTGCCCGTTGCTGCAACTGCTGGAAGTAATCGAGTTCTTCGCTGAGTTCAGCTTCCTGGCTAGTCTCTAGAACTTCTATTGTTGAGGAATTTGACTCGGTAGCGGTTTCGGCGTGCCCGTCGCTGCTCGAATTTCTCAAGTTTGCTCGTTGCTGCAACTCCTGGAAGTAGTCGAGTTCTTCGCTGAGTTCAGTTTCTTGGCTTGCTTGTGCGACTTCTGGTATTGAGGCATTTAACTCGGTAGCAGCTTGTGTTTGCCTATCTTCCTGCCAATTTCTCAAGTTTGCCCGTTGCTGCAACTGCTGGAAGTAATCGAGTTCTTCGGTGTCTTCAGCTTCTTGGCTTGGCTGGATGACTTCTGGGGTTGAGGTATTTGACTCAATTGCGGCTTCTCCATGTCCGTCGTGCCGATTGCTTAATTCTTCGGTAGGAGAAGTGACTTGGCTTGCCTGTGTAGCTTCTGGTATTTCAACGGTTGACTCAGTGGTAACTTCTGCTTGCCTATTATTGGGTCGATTTCTTAACTTTTTTCCCTTTTGCTGTAACTGCTGTAAGTAGTCGGTTTCTGCCGTTGTTTCAGCAGCTTCTGGTATTTCAACGGTTGACTCAGTGGTAGCTTCTGCTTGCCCATCATTGGGTCGATTCCTCAGCTTCTTCCCCTTTTGCTGCAACTGCTGTAAGTAGTCGGTTTCTGCCGTTGTTTCAGCAGCTTCTGGTATTTCAACGGTTGACTCAGTGGCAGCTTCTGCTTGCCCATCATTGGGTCGATTTCTTAACTTTTTCCCCTTTTGCTGCAACTGCTGTAAGTAGTCGGTTTCTGCCGTTGTTTCAGCAGCTTCTGACATCGCGGCGTTTAATTTAGAAGCTGTTTTCTCAGAAGGATTGCTTTCTCGACTCCTGAGATTTTTCGCCTTTTCCTGCAACTCTTGGAAGTAGTCACTTTCTGTAATTTCCGCTACTTGGCGTTCTTTCTTTTCGTGGTCAATCTCAATATCGATTTTTAAAAACCCTTTGACGCCCTGATAGATGGCTTTGGCGTATCCTCTATCTACCAAAACGACGCCGACTGCCGTTGCCACCAGTGCCAATGCTGGCGGCACTAGGGGTATCCATCCCGCTTGGAGAAACAAGACATAGCAAGTTCCAAACAAGAGGGCGATCGCGCTTCCTCCTGCAATCACCAAGAGCCAGGGACGCCGAATCCGCCATGCTACTAAGCCTCCCACCAACGACCAGACCCAAATCCATCCAATTTCCCCCCACTCATTCCAGTACCAAAATAGCGGTCGTTTATCCAGAACTGCACTGAGGATTTGACTCACAACCTGAGCATGAATGACCACTCCGGGCATTTTCTGAGTGCCTTGTTGAGCAGCACTGTAGGGCGTGTTGAAGTCGTCATTCACGCTGACTGCGGTGTAGCCAACCAAAACAACCCGATCTTTGACTAAAGCCGGAGCGATCTTGCCCTTAAGTACATCTGTGAGCGTTATCTTTTGGGCAGGTAGATTTGCCGAACGGTAGTTAATCAGCATCTGCAAACCTTCTGTGTCGGCGTTCCGGTATCCGCCAGCATTCGGGTCGGGGCTTTTGAATACAGTGGAACCGATCTTCAGGTTTCCATCATCTGAAGGTTCTGCTTCGATTCCCTCAGCTTGCAGGTACATGAGTGCTAGGGTCAAATCCAAGGAGGTGAGTTGCTCTTCGGGATTGCTACAAAGATGTGGGTTTTCTAAGGGAGCTTTCGGGACTGGAGGATTTGCAACTAAGAGACTGCGGCGAACCCATCCATCAGGTTCTTTGACGAAATCAGCAAATCCCACCTGGTCTGGTGAGATTCCAGGCGGTGGTGGAAATCCTGCCTCTTTACCATCACTGAGTTGGCAGATCGTAATGATGCGATCGCTTCCTTGGAGAATCTTCAATAAATTGGCATTCCCGTCTTTGACCGGAACATCCCGAATAATATCTATCCCGATGGCTCTCGGTTCATACTGCTCTAATTTCTCCAACGCTTTGGCAATTGTGGCATCCGAGATAGGCCACCCCTTCTCGGTTTGGATATCTCCCTCAGTGATTTCCACCAGCAACAGGCGGTTATCTGAGCCTTCATCAGGACGCATCCGAGTCAGCTGGTCAAAAGCACCTAGCTCCTGTCCCTGGAGTATCCCCAGCTGCCTAGCTCCCACTACCAAGCTTGTCGCCACCACACTGGTGAGAACTACTTGTCCACCAAAACTTAAGGCAGCTGTGCGTAGGTTGTTTGTGTTTGATAGCAGGGAGCGAATCTTTGAACTGAGCCGAGAAACCATATAATTGTCGCCTCCTCTCTAGGGGCTAGAGTTTTAATTTTCGCTCAATGTGTAGCTTAAACAGAGGAATTTAAGATTAAGATTTTGTACGCATCCTTGTATCTTTGGAAATTGTTTAAGCAGCAACGCGAATCGTCAAAAATCAAACATTCAATCGATTACAAAACTTCATGAAGCTTTTGATAAGAAACTGGATAAATAGATGAAATTTTTGATTAAGAAAAGAAAAAGTGCCAAATTGAGAGATAATTTTATAGTAGTTATAACATCAAATTTTGTAAGAGGCAAAAAGCAGAGCTTTCAAATCACCACTGAGGGAATATATATGCCAAAATTAATAGTTAATTTCTAGAGATTTGCCTGGAAAAGTGGGAAACTTTGTTGAAGATAAAAGAGTCTTTGATCTTCAACCGCTACGGTCGCGGTCGAGCTTATTTTACAAAGCACGATGCCTCACGGAGGCGACCCCTTTGGGAAGTGGTTCGTTCCCCTTATATGCGCTCCGATCGCTGCTCGCCAGGTAAACCCACTGCAACAACTAAAAGATTATGGTGAACAAGTCTTCCGTGTATTTCACAACACTTTCCTTAGCCTTGTTGGTGGGGCTTAGTGCGATCGCTACTAGCTTTCCAGCTACCGCCACAACAAAAAGCCAACCGATTCAACAACCCAGCCTGAACCGTAGAGAAATGCGTGTGGCAGGTCGCCTAAGATTTAGGCTGCCAAGAAGGGTTGGGGCACCCAAAACTAGAGAACCCGGAGCATCGCGTGGTAGCAGCAGCTGCGCCGCACCAGGAAAGACGCTCATGGCTTTATTGCCAAGCACGAATATAGGATTAACTATATCCGCTCGCCCGACCTTATTTGTTGCTCTTCCTGAAACTTCCGCACAAGAAGCAGAGTTTACTCTATTTGATGGAGAAACGGGTCAGCAGGTAAAATACGAAACAAAATTTCCGATTCCTAACAAGGCAGGTGTTGTTAGCATTAGCGTTCCTCAAAAGGATGCACCACCGCTAGTTATTGGCAAAAAATACCATTGGTCGTTATCAGTGATTTGTGACCCCGAAGATCGGGGGGCAGATATTGTTGTAGAAGGGTGGATTCAACGAGTCCAACCGAGTTTAGTGCTGAAGAATGCGCTAGACAAAGCAGCACCGCGCGATCGCCCAGCCATCTATGCAGACGCTGGTATGTGGCTTGACACCGTCGCATCTCTAGCTGACTTACGTAACGCCAATCCTAAAGATTCCACCTTAGTTAGCGATTGGAAAGACTTGTTAAAGTCAGTTAATCTCGGCACAGTTGCTGAAGAACCCTTAGTGAAGGTAGACATCAGCCAGAATCCAACGCCGTAACACAAAGCATTGCAGATGAAGGAGGGGTAAGGGGATAACTCTTGCCCCTTCTTCATTCTGGCTGCATCATCTGACTAATTTGTGTCACCCAAAATAGGCGATCGCTATGTTCCAGATTGAGGATATCCTCTAAAGACCAGTGAAAGTGAAAAGCAATCAAGGCTACCTCTTGGCGTAGTAAGTCCGAGGGGTAGCCTAAAATTCCCCCGATAGAGAAAGCTCCACCTGAAATTGACTATTGCACTTGGGACACTCAACCGGAATGTAAGCATCCCCCTCCTGGTTAATGCGATTGTAAAACTCCCGCAAGTATGCTAAATCCCGCGAGAAAAGACCCTCCAACAACGCAGGTGTTACCTCTGTTAAAGTACCTATACAAGTAATCACCCGCGACAGCATCACCAAGACCCCATAAGCTGGATTATCCTGAACGCCACGGTCTTTTTGAACGTACATTTCATCTTTTGCCGTTGCCAGACGCATCACCCCCTGGCGATGAACGCCCCCTTGAGCATCGACTAATCCTCTAGGGAGGACAAATTCAAATTCTGTTTGGATGCGATCGCTGGACATGAGACGCTTTACTCAGAATCAGAAGCCAGTGCAGGATTTGCAGATGGGTTCGTGGCTTCTTTAAATCCTGCATTTTCCTGTTCTAGGTCATTAATTTGACGATAAAATTTCTGAAGATAATTCAAGTCACAAGCAAAAAAGCCTTCAACAACTGAAGGTGTCACCTCCTCCAACGCTCCCAAGCGGACAATCACGCGGGACAAAATAATCACTGTAGCGTAGGCAGGATTTGATTTAACACGCGGATCTCGCAAGGGGACAATCTCATCCATCGCCCTCGACAAACGCATCACACCTTTGCGGTGCAGATTGCCATCCGCATCAAGGTATCCTTTAGGTAAAGTAAATTCAAACTCAATTTGAATCATTCCTTGCTACTTGAATCCGTTTTAACTGTTCAAGGGTTATTTCCATTTCTTCAATCTCCAGCTCACCTCCAGCAGCATTCACATCAGAAATTTTATAGCTAGTAGGCCACGCCCGTTGAAACTCAAATCTAAACTGTTCTTCCGCCGCTTGATTATAAATTACCAAAGAACCATCTCGTCGTTGTTCAGCCCAATTTCCATCCTGCACAGCTTGAATCCAGTTCCACAACGTCATTGAGCAAGTCAGACCCCGGCGCAGAGTAATATTGCTGTAACTAACATTACCAGGAATTTTTGTAGTGACAATTCGACCCTTAGATTCTCCATCTTTTCCCCACTTTTGAGGTGTCACCTCAGAGATTTCTATCACCTGCTGGATAGACTTAAAACCGCTACAATCCATAAAGTAGCCGTCTACTGCATCATTGCTGCCATTTAGTTTTAGTTCTAGGAAAAATCGACAAGTGGTGAGAATTTCAGGAAAGTCTGTCACAATTGATACCGCCTTACAACCAATGCGCTTTCAATCTGATAAATAAGTGACTGGTGAATAAGAGTGCGATCGCATCTCACCTCACCAGAGCAGTTTTACATTGAGTATATTCCTTCTACGCAGATACAGTAAACTTCATCCGCTCATAGTTAAGCTTAAGCGTCCAAGTTTCCAGTTCGCTACTCCCTGCGTCCCGCTTAGGAACATCAAAACTATTGGGAAGCACCCCTACGAAGCTGTACGTTAACCCCACCTTCCCGTCTGAACCGGAGTAATAGACATTAATTGTCATTTCTTTACGTAAGCTTCGCGCTTTTGCTGCTTCCCCAAGGTTGGCTTTCGAGGCGCAATCCTTGTACCACTCCCACAGCTTATCGTCATTTCCACCCTGATGCGCTCCTGGCACCAAAACCAGCGTTATCTCGCCATACTTGGGTTGACTCGGAACGCTAAGAACCAGCGATTTTCCCTTCGGACCAGAACCGATGGCATTATCAGCACCCTTTGGGGACATATCTACTGACATCCCACTGACTTCTTTGATAATGATGTCTTTGATGTCACCAATTGCTACATCGAAGTTATCACTAGAGAGCAACTCAACGGCATCAGCCATAAATAACCTTCCAATCAATTACAAAGGAATGACTTTGGCGTTTGCAGATTGCAAACCAATTCAAATTAAGAGTATTGTGTCAAACACTCAGACTTAGATAGATCAAGCTGGATCGAATTGGTCAACCTGTATCGTAAAGGTTTCTTCAAGCAACCCACCGTCTGAACTGAGTTTCCCGATTTGATATTTACAAATCCAAACTCCGCTCATCTTCCACGAATCTACCATTTCTCCGGCTGAGTTATAAGATTTAATTACGCCTTCCGCCATCCTGGCACTCGTAGGAAAGCCCCCACCGTCCTCGGCTTTTGGCATACACTGTAGCAGCCACTTTCGCATCAACGAGCTAGTGCTTTTTGCATCTCCACTAGCTAGGGTTACTAAAGTGATTTGAACCGCTGCCTCCCTTTTCTTAGTAAGAGTCTGCCGTACAGATCCCTTGGCACCAGACATTAGGGCATCACCATGTTGAACTTCAGTCTTATAAGCGGGTAGGTCAACACTTTTGAACTGTAAACCGTCACCTACTCCCTTAATTTCTAATTCAAAATTCTCAACGGTAATAATAGCCATTGTTCAAAACCTCCCTTACAAATTTTTTTAATATCAGTTCAGATATCAGCTAAAGAGCTGATATCTGAGCTGACGACTCTAACCTACTGGTTAGGAGACCACTGACTGATGCGGAAGATGACGAATTCTGCTGGTCGGACTGGGCAAACCCCAATTTCGACATACAGACGACCCAGCATTATCGTCTCGTGGGTATTGATGCTGGCATCGCACTTGACGTAAAAGGATTCACCAGGCGAACCACCAAACAACGCCCCCGCACGCCACAGCCGTTCGAGGAAATTGCTGACCGTGCGGGAAACTCGCGCCCACAAATCTTGATCGTTAGGCTCGAACACAACCCACTGAGTACCGATTTCAATCGAGCGCTCGATGTAGCTAATCAGGCGGCGGACGCTGATATAGCGCCACTGCACATTAGCGGGTTCTACCAGAGTCCGTGCGCCCCAAACTTGGAAACCTCGGTTGTAGTTAGCGAAGTTGCGGATACAGTTGATACCTACAGGGTTCAACAGCTCCTGTTCGCGGAAGTTAGTTTCGTAGGCTAGACCTAGGACACCGCGAGGAACTTCGTTAGCGGGTGCTTTAAAAACGCCACGAGTCTCATCGGTGCGGCACCAAATCCCCATCATGTGACCGCAGGGGGGAACCAGAATCGGTCGTCCGGCATTGCGTGGGTTCGCCACTTTAATCCAGGGATAATACAATGCCCCAAACATGGAACGACGATTGAAGTTACTTAACCACTGAGCTACGTGCTGAGGCTTTTGTTGCTCTGGGGGTACAGGATCGCCGCCTCCCTTGCAAGGTGGCGGGTCTAGAACCACCATGCGGTAGTTGGGGCTGGGAGCGTTGTTTTCGCACATACTAACCATCATTTCCATGATGCCGTGAACCTGATCCAAATCCAGCAGACCGCGTTGGTATGCCAGCATTAAATCGGGACAGGCAATCATGGAAACTTCGTCAATCTCAAAAATCCCTTGTACGCCCGTGCGGTCATCGCGCACCCCATTCACATCCCGTGGAAAGCGCTCTGGGCTAGAAATCACGGGTGGAGGGCTGACTTCATAGGTGCCGTTGACAGGTCGCCGAGACAGGGGTTGTCCGCTGGTGGACATATCAGTGACGGACAAAAATTGAGATGCCTCCTGGTCGCCTATGCCCTCATTGAGCGCAGTGATGACATAGGTACCCACTTGAGCCTCGACTTCCGGGTTCATTGTCAGGTGGCTGTACTCTTCGAGTTTCTCGCCACCGCGACTAACGATGACTTTAAAGTATTCACCTGTGTTGAGTGGGGGTTCTGCCTCTGGATCTTCAGGGGCTTTGGGTGCATCGGGGAGGATCGAAACATTGACTCGTCCACCGGATAGGGCAAGAGCTGAGCTGCCATCCTCTTCGCCTTCGGATGGCTTAATAGCAAACATCAAAGAGGGACGATTTCCAGAGCTTCTAAGCTTTGTGGCTGTTTCCTCCGGTGCCGGTGGTTCCGAACCGGGGAGTTTGGTACCAATGCTAGTCACCCAACAGCGTCCACCTCCGTTCAGGAACCAGCCATTGATGGCAAAAGGGAGGTAGGCGTTGAAGTCTGTGTAACCATCGGAGCCTTGTTTGGCAAAATACTCTAGGAATTGGCTCCAATTGGTGATCATCATGGGTTTGAACAGTTCGGCATCACCGCGTACATCCTCGGTAAAGCCAACAAACCCAGCAACACTCATGCTTACACCTTCAATCGGGCGGCTGCCACGGTCTACTTCTTCGACGTAGACACCAGGGGCAAAATAATCCATTGGCATAGCGTAGTCTTCCTTGATTAGTGGTGGGTAATCGGTAATTGGTAATGGGTAATCGGTAGGGATGACTCGGCGGGTCGCCCCTAGAGTAGTAGGTAATTGTTACGACCTACTACCTACTACCCCATTTCCTACTGCTTCTATAGGTGTGTTTGGTTCTCCTTGTCCTAGTCGGTTTAAGGGAACTGTCACGGTTACATATAAAGCTGGACGTAATGGAACCCCCAGCGCCCGCCATAGAGCGACGGCATCAATAAGCCCAACGGCAGAAATGGTCATTGACAAGTTGCCATAACCCCGTAGTGAAGGAGCTAGCAACTCTTCTGGTAGCCAGCGGTAACGTAACAACAGCATCAATGCTTCTGACAGCAGACGCTGTTCGCCCAGGACGGTACGATCCCAGGCACTGACTAGGAACGAAATGTCAAACCATAACGGGGAATACTTCCCTAGAGTGGGTGGATGCGGTTTTTCCTGGTTAATCCTGTGGTCTACCTGACTGTTTTCCCCGATGTTGTAGCAGAACAGGTTCAGTGCTGGTCTTACATCCTGCCGCATACCAGGGTGGTTGAAATCAATTTGCTCTGTACTGAGCAGGGAAGTCCCCTCAGCCAGGATTTCTGCCAAAGTCTGGGCAGCAGCAGGGATCATAAGACTGGGTGTTTAGGCTGTATAGGTCTAGATTAGGAAGACAACCCCAGAGTGTTTATTAGACTTTGGTCGAAACTTTAAAAAATGTGTGTAATCCTACTGAATACTCAAATGCATGACTAAGCTAGATTTGTCATCTATTTCTTGCGGAAGATGACAAGTTTCGCAAAATAAAAAATCAGTGGTGTCTACATCCGATTCAACATTGCTGAAATATCCTGTATGCCGGGGAGTTACAGATGAAGGTTGGAATAAAACGGTTTGCTGTACAGGTGCATCCACCTTCCTCCACACTCGGTTCGCTAGGTACACCGTACCCTCCGGATCTTAGGAGTATTTGCCAGCTCCATCTCGAACTGATAGCCGCACAACTACCCGTTGTAGCAGCCTGGATTGTCTACCAAGATTCAGATACACAAAAGCGTCAATTAGTAGCTGATTATCCAGACAAGCGCCAAGGAAATTACGCGGAGTTGCCCCAATTTTTTGCTGAGGTGGGGTGGGAAGATTCCCTGCCAGTGCTGAAGTTGAGCGAAGTAACCAAGAGTGCTAAAAGTGCATCTGCTGACGCTGCTTGTAGCTACTACACCTACGTTTGCCCTCTAAGTGAGCAGAAAGCCAAAGAAGCTGAGTATTTGCTGTTATGGAGTAGAACCCCCCTTTCTTGGCTGCAACAACAAGGCGTAGAGAAACAGGCTCAATTACTGAGTCATTACCTGGTGATGTCTCGCGAGTGTTCCCGTCAAAAAGCTGAGATTCAGTTACTTGAGCAAGTGCTAGGTCGTACAGAACATCAACTGCGAAATCCCTTGGCACTGATTAGTCTTTATGCGGAAAATTTATGTTTGGGGTTGCCATCCGGCGGCTTGCAAGACCAGGCTGAGATTGTTCGTGAAACTGTGAATGAGTTAATTGAAAACTTAACGGATTTGGTTTACTGCGGACAGCAGGCAAAACTACAGGTAGCACCTTATGAGCTGCGGAAAACATTGGCTGAAAGTATCCAAGGACTGCAACCGTGGTTAGAACAAAAACAACTGTATGTCCGCTATCCGGAGAAGCCGATTACGCTGGCGGGGGATCGATGGCAGATGAAACAGGTATTTGACAATCTGTTGAGTAATGCAGTTCATTTTAGTCCCCCTGGGGGAATTATTACTTGTAATTGGCAAGTCTTTCAATCTGAAGTGATCGTGGAAGTTTCCGATCTCGGTTCCGGACTTTCTGAAGAAGACTTGAAACAAGTATTCACACCTTTTTATTCTAAGCGTCCAGGCGGTACGGGGTTGGGTTTGGCGATCGCTAAAAAAATTATCCTCGACCATCAAGGAACCATCTGGGTAGAAAACTTGCCTTCTGGTGGGGCACAATTTTCATTTACCCTACCGAGACCGCAATTTTCAGTTGGTCTGGGGGAATGATAAACAAGTTACTCACCCTCCAAAACGAACAGTCGCATTGAGGTTATCTAAAATGTCCGCACAAGCGCCAGTTTCGATTCTGCTCGTGGATGATGAACCGCGCTTCCGAGCCGGGTTACGGAGTCTACTTGACTTCTTGAGTCATAACGGCTCTTTGCAATTCGAGATTGTCGGCGAGGCGGCTTCTGTAGAGCAAGCGTTAAAATTAACCGCTGAGCAAAAGCCAGCGATGATTTTGCTGGACATGGAATTGCCCCCGGTCGATGGAATTACAGCCTTGATCGGTTTGGGAGAAATGTCCTATAAGGGGAAAGTGTTAGTTCTCTCAGCACACCGGCAAGACGAATGGGTGTTTCGGGCGATGCAGGCGGGTGCTTGCGGGTACGTGTTTAAAGATCGGGTGGCAACCCAACTGTGCGAAGCAATTACCACCGTCATGAAAAATGAAGTGTATTTATCGCCAGAAGTCGCAGCTTGCTTCTTTCGGTTGTTTCAATTTTATGCAGGGCGATCGCATATTTCCGGTCGGAGCATTCACCTAACCGATCGAGAGCGAGAAGTCTTACACTGGTTGGTTGAAGGATCTTCCAATGAAGAAATTGCCCGCCGCCTTTACATCACAGTCGCGACAGTTAAAGCTCACTTAACAGCAATTTTTGAAAAACTCAGTGTCACCAGCCGCACTCAAGCAATTGTAAAAGCCTTAAAACTGGGATTAGTCAGTGCTTAATTGTCGGAATCTTGTGATTATCAAGTGAAACCTTTATCAAGCTAAACTGTGGAAACTAACAAATCAGCTTAACGAAAAGCTGATTGCTGAATTTTTTTTATGAGCAATTATTTAGCGATCGCCACTGTCACCGCAGCTTTGCAAAGAACTTTGCAGGCTGTTGTACAAATAGATGTGGATGGTGCCAGAGTGACAACGGTGCGACCTAGTAACTTGGGGAGTGGCACGCCAGAGACGGGAGTGAACATCTACCTGTATCAAGTGAGTCTCAATCCCGTGTGGCGCAGCAGCGCTGATGTGCGGAATCGCAATCGCAAGGGCGAAATGGCAAAGCGATCGCACAATGCCCTCGATCTGCATTACATGATCAGTCTCTATGGCAATGAGGTTGAGTTAGAACCGCAACGACTTTTAGGCAGCATCGTTCGTACCCTCAAAGATCGCTCAACTTTGACCCAGGAAATGATTTGGGACACAATCGCTGATTCTAACTTTACCTACTTGGCAGACTCTAACCTCTCCGAACAGCTAGAAGAGATTAGCTTCGTGCCAATGGATTTATCTTTAGAAGATTTATCTAAAGTTTGGTCGGTATTCTTCCAAACCCCATACACCCTGTCAGTTGCCTACCGAGCGACCGTAGTCATGATTGAAGGGGAAGAAGCAGCCCAGAAAGCCTTACCCGTGCGCGAGTACAGGTTCAGCGGTGTGGTGCCATTTTCTAATCAGCCGGTGATTCATGAGGTGGTGTCTCAAGCTGGTAGGTTTCAGCCAATCTTGGCAGACAGCACGTTGCTGATTCGGGGTAAAAATTTGAATAGCAACATCACGCGGGTGCGTCTTGGTGAGGTGGAAGCAACGCCCTCAGAAGTTCACGAAACCCAAATTGCCTTGCCACTGTGTGCCTTCTCTACCGAGTCGCTACGCGCAGGCGTACAAAGTCTACAGGTGATTCATCACATCGACCGCCCAAGCCAACCTGTAGCGAACGGTGGAGTCGGATCAAACGGTGCCACATCCAGAGGCAAGACCCCCACATTAAGCCTCCAGCCCGCTCTCCAGCGCAGTGTCGAGTCGAATGTGGTACCGTTTGTACTGCGTCCAACGATTACAGAGGCAAGCATCGCCAACATTCAGGGAAGTGGCGATGAACTGCGCTCGGCGAACCTGACGCTGCAAGTGAATCTTACTATCGGCAACAAGCAGCGAGTCGTGGTGGCGCTGAACGGACGGTCAATTGATAACGCGATCGCTTATCTGTTTGATGCTTTACCGCGTCGAGCAGATACAACCTCCGTGATAGTTCCGATTCGAGATGTGAAGCCAGGTGAATATTTGGTGCGGATACACGTAGACGGAGCGGAAAGTATGTTGAGCGTAGATACGGACAAAGACAGCCCAAGCTTCCAGCAGTATATTGACCCGAAGGTAGCAATTGTATGATCGCCACGGCTACTAATAACTGGCAAGCAGCTAATCAGCGCTACTTCATGGGACAAGTTGCTCGCGTACGTCAGGCGTTAGAACGTCAAGCCGCTAAGATGCGAAAGGAGGAAAAAAGCCAGGAACAAGAAGAAGATTTTCCGCCTCTTACCTGGAATTTTTCGCCTCCAGCAGCATTAGAACAACTGTGCAAAACGTTCGGTTTGTCAGATTTTGAGCGGGATATACTGCTGTTATGCGTGGGGATGGAACTCGACCCCAGCTTTCCTTCTTTGTGCGCGATCGCTCAAGGCAACGATCGGCAGTATCCCACAATGAGCTTAGCGCTGGCGATTCTATCTCCCTCCCACTGGGATGCGCTGACACCCACTGCCTCCTTGCGTCGCTGGCAACTGATTGAAGTTGGGACAGGCAATACACTCACCTCCAGTCCCCTGCGAATTGACGAGCGAATATTGCACTACATCGCTGGCGTACAACATCTAGATGAACGGCTCATGGGCATTGTCGAGCCATTGTACGTATCAGTTCAAAGTTTGGTACCATCGCACCGACAGGTGGCAGAACAACTGGCAGCAACGTGGTTGCAGGCGTCGCAACAAGGTTCGGCGTTACCTGTAGTGCAGCTATGTGGAGATGAGACTGCTAGCAAACGAGCGATCGCATCTGCGACTTGCGCTCTTTTACAGCTCAACTTGAATGCGATGTCCGCCCAAGCAATTCCCACCAGTCCCAGCGATTTTAACAACATCCTGCGCCTATGGAATCGGGAAGCCATTTTAAGCGAGAGCGTCCTGTTACTCGACTGTGACGATGTAGAGACAAGCGATCCAGCGCGAGAAAATGTCATTGCCACGTTGATTGAAGGAATCACCAGTCCGCTAATCGTCATCAGTCCGGAAAGACGGCGATCGCGGCAGCGTCCCTCCATTACAATTGATGTCCATAAGCCAACCCCCCCCGAACAACGGGCTATTTGGCAAGATGCCTTGGGTGAAGAAGCAGAAAGCTTGAATGGGCATCTAGACAAGCTGGTATCCCATTTCAGCCTTAGCGCCCCCTCCATTTACGCTGTTTGTACTGAGGCAAGAGGTAGGGGAGCCGGGGAAAATAAAGAATCTCCCTCCTCAGCCCCCAATCCTCCCTCCTCAGCCCCCAATCCTCCCTCCTCAGCCCCCAGTCCTCCCTCCTCAGTCCTCCCTCCCCAGTCCTCCCTCCCCAGTCCTCCCTCCTCAGCCCCCAGTCCTCCCTCCTCAGCCCCCAGCCCTCAGTCCTCAGTCCTCCCTCCTCCCTCCTCCCTCCTCAGCCCTCAGTCCTCAGCCCTCAGTCCTCAGCCCTCCCTCCTCCCTCCTCAAGAAACTCTCAGCACTCTCTTGTGGGATACCTGTCGCTCACAAGCCCGTCAGAGACTCAATGACCTGGCTCAACCCATCATCCCTGGAGCCAGTTGGGATGAGCTGGTCTTGCCAGAAGCACAGCGACAGGTGTTGCGCGACGTTGCCGCCCACGTTCGGCAACGTGCCAAAGTGTACGAAAGCTGGGGATTTGGCGGCAAAGGCGGACGCGGCTTGGGCATCAGTGCCTTATTTGCGGGAGGTAGCGGCACTGGCAAAACAATGGCAGCAGATGTACTGGCTGGAGAATTGCGGCTAGACCTTTATCGCATCGACCTAAGTTCTGTCGTCAGTAAGTATATCGGGGAGACAGAAAAGAACCTGCGGCGCGTATTTGATGCAGCAGAAGCTGGGGGAGCAATTCTGCTGTTCGACGAAGCTGACGCCCTATTTGGCAAGCGTTCTGAGGTGAAAGACAGCCACGATCGCCATGCCAATATTGAAGTTGCCTACCTGCTACAACGCATGGAAGCGTACCGAGGCTTAGCAATTTTGACGACTAATTTAAAAGGTTCTCTCGATCAGGCATTTCTGCGCCGCATTCGTTTTATCGTTCAGTTTCCATTCCCCGATGCCACCCAAAGAGCTGAGATTTGGCAGCGCATCTTCCCGACAGAAACGCCTACTGAAGGGCTAGATCCCGTGAAGCTGGCACGGCTAAGTGTCGCCGGTGGAAACATTCGCAATATTGCCCTAAATGCAGCCTTTATCGCCGCAGACGCCAATGAGTCGGTAGGGATGCAACACATTTTGCAAGCAGCAAAAAGCGAATATGTCAAGCTGGAAAGACCTCTCACCGATGCTGAAGTGAAAGGCTGGGTGTGAAATGAGAAGGCGATCGCGCTTTTGTTCTCTAGTGCTGATTAAACTTATAACCCAGGGATTTCCGACAATTCCCCTTCCAACTCTTCTACCTTAAATCCGGTTGTATCTTTCCATTCTTCAACTGTAAAGTTATAGCCACATTCTTCAGCCATCTTGACTAATGTTTCCAAGTCGGGTGCAGAGTTGAGCTTCTCCCGTAAGGCGGGGTCAGTTTGAACAGCTCTGAAAAGTTTTATTACTTCCTCTGTTGCCATAGCTGTATATTCCAAGTGCGCTAAATCAATGTTACTTTACCATCCACCTATCGCTTATCCGGAGAATTTTCGGTGGCACTGACAAACATTCCCAAAATTATTCTGAGGGAGTTTCTGAGGAGGAACCCCCCCAATTTTAGACTGTACCAATACGGTTGGTTGAGTCGATACGAATGGATTGCACCTGTCGTTGATGAAATCAAAACCGAACTCGATCCCCTAACGCCAGAGGAAGCAACTTCCCAATCAGACCCAACAGAAGTACCGCCGCCTCAATTTACCACGCAAGTTCAGGGGGTTGACCACCTCTACAGACAGTACCGTTGCAAGTATAGTGAAGCCTTAAGCTGTACCTTGCCGCTACAAACGGTTCAGCAAGATCCGACAGCTAAATATTGCTCGGAATGTAGTTTCCCAGCCACCTTAGCCGATAAAAGTGAAATCCGGGGGCGTCGGGGAAGATATCGAATCGAAGGCTTGCTGGGACGCCGGGGAATGGGGCGACTGTACAAGGGAATTCAGGTTGCCGATCAGCAGCCAGTTGTGATTAAAGAGTACCTACTTCCCAACCGTTGTTTCAACGAGGAAGAAACTCGCCTGCGTCAGCAAACCTTCGAGTTAGCAGCGGGTTTGAGTCTAGCAGATGGAAGAGTCCAAGATGTTCGCTTGCGTCACCCTTGGGACGCCATTTCTGACCCGATTGAGGAACGCTGCTACCTCGTTACTACTAGCAATTTAGATACGCATCCAACTCTAAACGCCTGCCTTGCCGCCAATGGTTCGATGACCAGTCGGCAAGTGCGCCAAGTCCTCAACCAAGTCCTACAAACCCTAGAGTTTCTCCACGGTCAAAAGTTCAGTCTGCCCTCCGGTCAGGTGCAGCAGGGAATCGCTCACGGCAATATTAGTTTAGATAGCCTGCTCATGGTGGCAGACGACCAGAAATTTTTTATCCATGTGTGTGATTTGGCGCTTTGGGAACGTCTGTTCGACCTGCCAACTGCCCAAACCATTATCCCTACAGATGCCCAAGACTTAGTAGCTTTGGGATACGTGGCTTTTTACCTGTTAGTAGGACGCTCTACTGACCCCGTTTCCGGTCAGCTTCTTGACCCTAAGGATGAGCAGCAATGGCCTGTGGTGGAACCTCACCTCAAAATGTTCATTTTTCGCCTTTTAGGGCTAGATGTCAGTTTTGAGAGTGCTGAGGAAGCACGACAGGCACTGTTGAAACTGCCGCCGGAGAAACCAGTCGATCTTGTAGTTTTAGACACAGCGCCGCTAGAAAATGAGAAACCCAAGCGTCGTCCTCCCTGGCTGTTGTTGGGTGTTCTGGGAGTGACTTTGTTGGGAATATTGATCTGGTTTCTGATTCCGAAGTCTCAAGCTGGTAATCGTGCCGCCGATGATGATTTTCTGGTTTGTTGCATCAAGGAAATTCCTGGTATTCCTGCTGGTAAGTTTACTTACACAGCGGAAAAAGACGGAACGTGGAGCTATATATTGCGCCACGCCAATCTCATCTCGAAGAATAAAACTTTAGAAGACAAACTAAGAGAACGTCAGCCAAAATTAGAGTTGAATTATCAAGCTGAGCCTTCTGGAGAGGAAGCGATCGCTAAAGTCAGATCGCAACAAGTAGACTTTGCGATTTCCAGCTTGGTGAGTAATTTGACAAGCGAACTAAAGTATAAAGAAGTTGCCTACGATGGGCTGGTCGTGTTTGTTGCCTTCAGCTATGCCAAAAGAGATAAAAGTCTTCCTCAGGCTCTCAATGGTCAAATTACTTTTGAACAATTGCGTCAGCTTTACACTGGCGAAATCACTAATTGGCAAGATTTAGGAGGTCCTGATTTACCTGTAAAACTCTATATTCCGAAAGAAACTGAGGCAGTACGAATATTTGAGCAACGGGTTCTCAAAGATCAGCGGCAAATTGCTCTATTTAGAAAATTAATTCAAAAGAGCGAGCAGCCACGTCCTTTGTTTAAAAATTCTTTCGAGCCAGAAATTCAGCGTCTGTCTACCTTCGAGACTCTGCGACAGGTGATTCGGGACTTTGAGGATGATGAAGTCGGGGGAATTGCCTTTGGCACAATTAGCAAAGTTTTCGGTCAGTGTTCGGCTTATCCTTTAGCTTTAAAAGATGGTAATAAACCGGCAATACAGGCGTTAATTCAAGACAATGGGAAGCCAGTAGAGCCAACAACCGACCTCTGCGATGATAAAGGAAGTTATCGTCCTAACAGGGAATTTTTCAAGAATAGCACCTACCCTTTGGCATATCCCATAACCGTTATTTATTCTGGAGACAACCGCCGTATCCCTGCCGGTCAAAAGTTTGCCGATTTGCTAAGAACTCGTGAGGCACAGCGACTGCTGAGCAAAGCAGGACTGGTGCCGTTGCAACCGCTAGAATAGTTTTTAGATAATCACCTGCTAGATTAGATTTCTGGAGGTTAATGGCGAATAGCTATTAGCTAAATTTAGACCTTTGTCTAGCAATCAGCCAAAAACGGGTGCCCTAAAATAACAGGAAGTTCTGGTTTTTTTATGAACAGGTATTCTTCCCGACCAGCGGTTTCCGGCGCGATCGCTAATCTGGGGACACAACCCTATCTACAACCCATTGGGAGTAGCGCCCGTCCGGCTGGGCACGCCGCACCGGCTTTAGTTCCCAGTAACATTAAAGATAACCAAACTGCGGTTTCAAAGACAGCAGCTAAAGTTCTGCGCGATCCTTTATTGCTGCGGCAGTTGAGCGATCGCGTCTATGAATTGATGCTTGAAGATTTACGTCGTCAAAGGGAACGCAGTAGAAACTACGGAGGATACTTCTGATGCCCGCCCCACTGCCACCAGCACAGCCGTCTACATCAAGTCGCAATAATGGAAACAACAAAAATGGCACTAGCGTCCGCGAACTGAACTACGTTACTGCCAATCGCTTCTATGTAGAAATTCAAAGTAATATTACTGCCTGTTTCACCGAGTGCCAAGGCTTGGGTGTCACGATAAAAGCTGAAAAACACTATGAAGGCGGTGTCAACGATCAACAGAGAATTTTTCTGGGTCAGGCAGAATTTACAGACGTAACCCTCAAGCGTGGCATCACCAATGATTTAGTTTTTTGGGATTGGATTAGTAAAATATTAAGCGATGTTGGGCGCAATAAAGGCAATAATCTTCCGAAGAAAGAACGTCGTAACATTAATATTTTAGTATTCAACCCGGCAGGTGAAACAATGCAGTGTTGGACTCTAATTGGTGCTGTTCCTGTTGCTTGGAAGTCAGCCTCATTAAATGCAGACTCCAATACGGTGGCGATTGAAGAGTTAACGCTGTCATACGAGGGTTTGCAGGTTGATAAGTCACGCACTGGCGGTTCTTCAATTTCCGGTGGGCGCGATAGTTTGGGATACTTCGCCTAGTAATTAATACAACAAAAATATGGCGGAACATGAGGGCACAGAAACAAGGAACAATCTTCCCGATGGAGAAACGATACCTCAAGAACCCCTTGGGATCAAAAACCCCTTGCTTCCACCTAATCCGTTAGGGCAGAAATTACTAAATCCTAAATTTTTGCATCCGTTAGGAGCGAGATCGATTACAGTTTTCAATCCTTCCGGTTTTTTCTCTGAGGAAATGTCGGATGAATTTCCGCCGGATAATCCTTTCAAGAATTCACCCTTTTTTGCAGAATCCCAAGACTCACAATTAAGTGAATCGGTCGATGTTGACGCCGCACCGATCTCGGCAGATGCTGCTTTGCCAGTCATGCGGGCAACCAATCCAACATTAGTACAACCCGTTTTAGCAACCGAACCACCAGCTCAAAAAGCAGCAGCGATTGACGTTTCCACGGCACTACAGACATCTGAAATAACTAAGGCGATCGCTAGTTCACCCTCACCCAGCACAATTCAAAGGACAGCAGAAATTGACGAACAAACGGCACCCATTGCAGCAGCAAGTGAAATAACTAAGGCGATCGCTAGTTCGTCCTCACCTAGCACAATTCAAAGGGCAGTAGAAATTGACGAACAAACGGCACCCATTGCAGCAGCAAGTGAAATAACTAACGCGATCGCTAGTTCGTCCTCACCTAGCACAATTCAAAGGGCAGTAGAAATTGACGAACAAACGGCACCCATTGCAGCAGCAAGTGAAATAACTAACGCGATCGCTAGTTCGCCCTCTTCAACTACGCCTTCATCGGTGCCAACAGAAACACTTGCCACCGCCCCAAAGCTGGAACAACCGCTGTTACAAACAGAACCCGACGAAATTCAAAGGGCAGTAGAAATTGACGAACAAACGGCACCCATTGCAGCAGCAAGTGAAATAACTAACGCGATCGCTAGTTCGTCCTCACCTAGCACAATTCAAAGGACAGCGGCGATTGAGGCTTCTACGACACCAGATGCAGCAAAGACACTACAAGCAAGTGAGATAAGCAACGCGATCGCTATTTCGCCCTCTTCAACCACGCCTTCATCAGCACCGTCAAATCCAACCACAAGCGTCCCAACACTAGAACAACCGCTGTTACAAACAGAATCATCCGTTCAAAGGACAGCAGCGATTGACGCTTCCACGACACTACAGACATCTGAGATAAGCAACGCGATCGCTACTTCGCCCTCACCCAGCACAATTCAAAGGACAGCAGCGATAGAGGCTTCCACGACACCAGATGCAGCCGCGACACTACAAGCAAGTGAGATAAGCAAGGCGATCGCTACTTCACCCTCTTCAACCACGCCTTCATCAGCACCGTTAGAAACACTTACAACCGTACCAACACTGGAACAACCGCTGTTACAAACAGAACCTCATCAAGTTCAAAGGGCAACCGAAATTGACACCCCCACGGCACTACAGACATCTGAAATAACTAACGCGATCGCTACTTCGCCCTCTTCAACCACGCTTTCATCGGTGCCAACAGAGACAACCGCAACCGAACCAAGGTTAGGACAAGCCTTTTTGGATACAGAATCACAAGTTCAAAGGGCACCAGCGATTGACGAACAAATAGCACCAAATGTAGCATCAGCACCGCCAGAGACAATTGCTAGCCAACCAACTTTAGGACAAACTCTTTCGGATACAGAACCACAAGTTCAAAGGGCATCAGCGATTGAGGAACTCACGTCATTTATTACAGCACCAGAACAGATGAGCCAGGTGAAAAACGCTCTGGCTGACTCGTCCTCGCCCACTATGCCTTCATCTGTGCAGCCAGATCCAGCCGTCATCGAACCAACGGTAGAACAACCGCTATTACAAGCTGAACTGCAAGTTCAAAAGGCACAAATGCCTCAGCCGTTAACTGCACCACAAGTTGCATCGGTGCCACCAGAGACAGAGTTAGAACTTACTTCAGCAGTGAGCGAATTAACCGCAGTCTCTAATTTGACCACTTCCAACACTGTGCCGGAAGTCACTACAGATCGAGTTGTTGTACAACCCCTGTCGGAAACAGAAGCAGCAAACCACAGAGAAGCTACGTTATCAAATGTTACGGAACCGATTGAGTCGCCAATGTCATTTTCTGCGGTTACAGAGGCAGAATCAGTTGAAATGCCAGCGATCGCTTCCGATAAGATAACAGTTGACCGTTCGGACAGCATAGCCCCTGCAACAAACGTAGAATCGCTAGTTCAAAAGGCACCTGTGCTTTCAGTAGCCACAGAACCAGATGAACCCCCACTGTCGCAAAAGACGGAGGATGCGATCGCTTCCACCAATTCTATACAGGTGCCTGAAAGTACAACAACGCCAGACGCGATTGTGCAAGCGAAATTAGCAACCGAATCGGCAAGTGAAGATTTGACTGGATTGGCACAAGATGCGATCGCTTCCACCACCGATTCCATACAAGTGCCTGAAAGTACAACAACGTCAGACACTACGGTAATCCAAGCGAAATTAGCAACCGAATCGGCAAGTGAAGATTTGACAAGGTTGGCAAAAGATGCGATCGCTTCCACCAATTCCATACAGGTGCCTGAAAGTACAACAACGCCAGACACTACGGTAATCCAAGCGAAATTAGCAACCGAATCGGCAAGTAAAGATTTGACAAGGTTGGCAAAAGATGCGATCGCTTCCACCAATTCTATACAGGTGCCTGAAAGTACAACAACGCCAGACGCGATTGTGCAAGCGAAATTAGCAACCGAATCGGCAAGTGAAGATTTGACTGGATTGGCAAAAGATGCGATCGCTTCCATCACCGATTCCATACAAGTGCCTGAAAGTACAACAACGTCAGACACTACGGTAATCCAAGCGAAATTAGCAACCGAATCGGCAAGTAAAAAATTGACAGGATTGGCAGAAGATGCGATCGCTTCCACATCCTCTGCCAATCCCCCTGTACAGGTGCCCCAAAGCACACAAATTACAGAACCCACCGTTATACAACCTCTGGTGGAAACAGAGCCGCTTGAGGAGAGAGAAGAACTGCCTCAATTACCTCAAGTGCTGACAAATCTATCCATTCTCAGCCCTCTAGCTCAACAATCCAACCTTCTTGCTTCCCCATTTTCAGACACAGGAAGCAAGAAGGTTGAGGCATCCTTCCTTGCACCGATTACCTCAAACTTCTCGCCTGCTTCGGAGCAGTCTATTCCTATCCAGAGAATGCCAGAAGAGTCATGGAAGAAAAATCAAGAAGCTACAGCATTTCCAAGCAGCATAGAACAAGTGCAAGCAGCAACTTCTTCCCTTTCCTCTCCCTCTGAGACTCTACCTTCTGCAAACAGTTCTACGAACACCAGAGAGATACCAACATCTTGGTCAAGTATTTTTGAATTACTAGGCGAGAGTACACCTAAAGCAAGCGAATCGATAGTTGTACAACCCCTCTCAGAACCGAGGACGTGGGATGCAGCGCCAAAGCCGATAGTTTCCAAAGCATCCGACTACAACAGCTCCCAATCAAATATTTCCCAGCCCATGATAAATTCCCAACAAAACAATAGTTTGGGCAATGTTATTCAGACATATTCCATGCCCTCGCGTCGCACATCAGCCTCTGGAATGGAAGCTCTTATACAGTTGATGGGGGAGGCTGATAGCCAAGTAGGAGCAATCGATCAAAGCTTGTCTAGCGTTGATGATTCCTCACCGGAGGAAGCCGCTGACAACTTAGAAATTCTAGCTCGTGAGGTCTATAGTTTTATACGGCAACGGTTGGAAATAGAGCGAGAGCGTCGAGGAAACAACTATTCAGGACGCCTGCCCTGGTAAAGTCACTGCCATTATTAAGGAGAATGATATGTCAACCACTCGTCTGGTCAAAGCAAAACTTATTCCAAAGGTTCCAGCGCAGGGTGTGGACACCATTGAGTTCATGTTCAACCCCACCAAACTTTCCTTCAGCCGGAGTGTTCAAATCAATTCCCCTCAAGGCGCACGTACTGCTAAAGGACTGCCGAAAGTCAGCTTCCAAAGTATAGATCCTTACAAGCTCACCATCTCAGAGATTCTGTTTGATACCTATGAAGAAGGCACCAGCGTCCTCTGGTACATCAACAAATTGAAAAAAGCTGTTGAGTTTGCCGATGGTCAAGATGTCCCGCCCGTCTATGTATTTACCTGGGGTGCCCAAGAATACCTGCGTTGCTTTGTGCAATCACTCAGCTACGAACTGACCATGTTTCTACCTGATGGCACTCCAGTGCGGGCTTCAGCTAGCCTGACCCTCCACGAGGTAGATGTACTTATCCCCCCAGGCTCTCCGGAAGCTCCTTCTAGTGTGAATCGCGTCGGGGAGAGTCGAGACAGCAAGACTCGAAAGGCGACATGAGTGGTAATCATTTGTTTGGTGGCGCGGAACCAGAATGGTTAGAAAAAGAATTGTAGTTCGACCTTTGGAGAATGGGCGATCGCGTAGAGTTTCTTCTAAACTAGCTGAAACTCTCGTTCTAAATTTTGAATTTAGATTTTAGATCAGGACTCGCCGCACATCACCACATCTGAGGGCAACCACAGGGGGATTGCCCCTACAAAACGCTATATGTATAAGCTTTGCCTAAGTCCTGAGATTAATGTCTGCGCGGGTTTATAGATACTTTCGACAATTGGGCAATCATCAGCGTGTAGAATGCCCCTATTCAAATACCAAAGATTAAAAAAATTGCCAGTTAGCCTTTAATCCAAAATCTAAAATTTAGAATCTAAAATCATTTACGTGTTGCCTACAAATGCCAGAGAATACAGCCCGCTACATATCCCATCCCCAAATAAAGATTGATGGAGATGATGCTCCTGGGAGTTTGATGGAAGATATTCTTCAAATCTCCGTGGAAGAAAGCCTCCATCTCCCAGCCATGTTTACCCTAATCATCCGGAACGACTACTTTCCGGGGCGCGAAGGAGAAGAACTTTGGCGCTACGAAAACTTATTAACAATTGGGAAATCCGTCCAGATTGGTTTTAAATCCAGCACTACAGAAGATGCTGATTTTGACGATACACAGCAAGGTAACATCCTGAATGGCGAGATTACGGCAATTGAAACCCACTTTACCAGTGGCTCTCAAGCTCCGGTCGTGATTCGCGGGTATGACGTTTCCCACCGCCTACATCGGGGACGCTACAACCGCTCTTTCCAAAACATGACCGATACTGACATTGTTCGGCAGATTATCGGTGAATTGGGGATTACAGCGGGCACCATTGACGAAAGCGGGGGTCCTTATGGCTTTGGCGATCCAGTTGGCTATATTTTCCAAGAAAATCAAACCAACATGGAATTCTTGCGAGAACGGGCAGCTCGGAACGGCTTTGAGTTGTTTGTGCAAGATGGGAAACTGCACTTCCGCAAGCCGGTGGCGGGTGATTCTTTGGCTCTCAAGTGGTTGCAAGAAATACATAGTTTCCAGGTTCGGGTGACAAGTGCAGAACAGGTAGATTCTGTTGAAGTGAGAGCTTGGGATTATAAAAGTAAACAGGTGATTGCATCTACTAAAAGTAGTCAAACAACACAGGTCATTACCGATACTAAACAAGGTAAGGGCAAAGCGACTAGCACTAGCTTTAGCAGTACCCCCAAGATGATTGTTGTCGATCAGCCAGTCTCTTCTCAGGCAGAATCAGACGCGATCGCGCAAGCTTTGTATAACGAATTATCGGGGGAATTTGTCTACGCTGATGCCAAGGCTGAGGGCGATCCTCGAATTCGACCGGGACGGGTCATAAACTTGGCAAGTATGGGAAAATACAGCGGCAAGTATTACGTCACGACAACCCGTCACGTCTACCAGGAACGGTTCTATACTACCGAATTTAGCGTGCGGGGATTGCGGGGAGACGATCTTCTAGCAACCTTGTCTCCCCGAACCCATCTTCAAGCCGGACAAACGTTGTTAGTGGGGATTGTCACCAATAACAAAGATCCCAAAAAATGGGGTCGAGTTAGAGTAAAATTCCCCACTTTAACAGAGGAACACGAAAGTAACTGGGCAAGAGTGGTGGGGGCAGGAGCTGGTGTAAATCGCGGTTTTGACTGTCTGCCAGAGGTCAACGACGAGGTATTAGTTGCCTTTGAACACGGCGATATCCATCGCCCCTACGTCATTGGCGGAGTCTGGAATGGTAAAGATGCACCGCCGGAAGATGTGAATAATACAATTTCAGGTGAGGGAAAAGTCCGGCTGCGGACGTTTAAAACCCGTACCGGGCATAAATTTCAGTTTGTGGAAGAAGATAAAGATACCAGTAAGGCTGGCTTCTATATTGAGACGATAGGCGCTCATAAATGTCACATGAATGACAGCGAAAAGTTTGTGGAAATTAAAACCACTGACGGTCATTATGTACGCCTAGACGATCAAAATAAGAAGATCGAAATTAAAACTAAAGGCGGTCATAAGATATTAATTGACGATCTCAATAAGAGGCTGGATATTACAACCACTGGCGGTCAGAAGTTGCTGATGAATGACACGACTAATACCATCACGATGCAGGCAGTGCAAAAAGTGAGTATTTCAGCACCATTGGAAATTCTGCTGCAATCAGGTCCTAGCAGTATAAAACTGGCACCTGCTGGCATAGAATTTCAAACCGCAGCCAAATTAAGCGCTCAAGCAGGCGGAATCTTAGACTTGAAGTCTGGGGGTGCTGCCACTATGAAATCTGGTGCGGCTTTGTCGCTGCAATCTGGCGGTGCTGTGAGCGTGCAGTCTGCCGCAGCGTTGAACCTGCAAGCAGGTGCGGCGGTGGCGATTATGGCAGCTGCCACAGCCAGTATGACCGCGCCGCTGATTCGGCTGAATTGTTAACAATTGCGGGTGGCAAAGAAGAAATAGCGATCGCGACCAATGGCTAATGCCTAACCATACGAAGGTGGTACACAATTAGCCAGTCTTCGATTAACAATTAAGGAAGTCAATGTTACCAGTAGCCGTACTAGGCGATGTCGCTAGTGGTAGTCCCATTATTGGACCTGGGGCACCAACCGTGCTAGTTATGGGGCGACCTATCGCTTGTATGGGAGATGCTGTCGCTGGCCCGTCGATTGCTGGCGGTGTTCTCGCTATGCCTTGTTCTGTCACCGTCCTGGCTTGCGGACGTCCAGTGGCGCATATGGGCACAATGGCTGTGGGAGTGACTCCTACTGTGCCTCCAGTTCCCATTTCTTTACCTGTTATTGCCACAGGCGTCACAGTATTAGTTATCCCTTAATTAGCAATTAAGGAGGTGGAATTATTATTAGGATTGGGTTAGCGATCGCGTAACCCATCCAGATGTTGGGTTTCCTACGTCAAACGCCACGCCTCTCAACGCGGGAAACACAATCTGCACGGGGGTGGCTCCCATTCCCTACGAAAATCTTCAATTTAATTGCATCTAAAAGCTGATAGTTTGAGGAATCTTTCACTTTCTTCAAAGCCAAGACTTTCTTCGGCTACAACCCGCTTTGGGGTAGAAGGGCACCGCACCTAGAACCTAGGCTAAAGCCAGCGCCGGGATAACTCGACTTTTGGCGAATAGTCTGGGACTTTCAGCTTTAGTAAAGTGGCTGCGATACTAGGCACAGAGTCACTTTTATGCCAGAAGGATCGGATAAGCAGCGCCGCCACTTGGGTACGGGATGGTCTTTCCCACTACGGGTGAACGTACAGGGAGGGCTTCAACTCAGTTCCGCAGAACGGAATATCGAAGAATCTATTCGGATTATCCTGCGGACTGAAATTGGAGAAAGGGTGTATCGACCCAATTTTGGGTCGCGCTTATCGGAAATGGTCTTTGCGCCCATGAATACCCAAACCCTTCTGCTGTTGCGTTTGCACGTACAAGAAGCTCTAGAAATGTGGGAGCCGCGCATTGTCATCGATCTGGTGCGTACCGATCCCGATCCCATCCGAGGTCGGGTGGATATTATTGTGGAATACCACCCTAAGGGCACTTATGATGCTCTTAGCTTGGTCTATCCTTTTTACCTGAACGGCAAAGAGGAGTAATGGTTAAGGAGGGTTTTGAGTAAGAAGAGAATTCTTTAATTCAAAATTCAAACCTGATTTATCGCATCTCTACAACTTTTGCCCAATTACTAATTACCAATTCCCAGTTACCTATTATTTATTAATAATGGACTTTGATTTTTTACCCAAGTTACCGAAGTCCGATTTAGATGATCGGACATTCAAAGATTTAGTAGATGAGTGCATTCTGCGAATTCCTCGCTATTGTCCGGAGTGGACGAATTATAACCCTAGCGATCCAGGCATCACGCTGATTGAGCTATTTGCGTGGCTGACTGACCAAATGTTGCTGCGGTTCAATCAAGTTCCCCGTCGCAACTACGTTGCTTTTTTAGAGTTATTAGGGGTGCGCCTGCAAGCTCCAGTTCCAGCTCAGACAGACTTGACTTTTTATCTGAGTGCTGCTTTGCCCGAACCGTATACGATTCCATCTGGGGTGGAAATTGCCACCGTCAGGACAGAAACTGAGCAAGCGATTGTCTTCAGTACCAACCAGCCGCTGGTGATTGGCAAGCCGAGTATCCGACATTTTCTAACGGCTCAGACGGTTGAAGATACTCCCCAAATGTTGCGCGATCGCTTCACGAACCTTTGGACTTTGCGCCCTGACGGTGAGTGGATGGGTAGAGAATTAGCCTTTTTTGATGAGCAACCCCAGTCGGGAAATTGCTTTTATCTGGTATTCGACCCGGAGGACGAATGCGAAGGGAATGTTTTGGCAGTCAAGTTTAAAGGAGAAGTGGCGACATCCACCGGCATTAATCCCGACGCGCCTCCTCGCCGCTGGGAAGCTTGGAATGGCGCGTACTGGCAGCCAGTTTTGTTGCAGGAAGCCGACGATGGCACTAAAGGATTTAGTTTCAGCGAATTCGCCCGTACTGGGAGCAATCCCCTTCAGAGTGGGGATGTCGTGCTACATCTGCCCCAACGCTGGCCGGTGAGCCACTTCCTCACCTACCAGGGTCGCTGGCTGCGCTGCGTTTATAGTCACATCGACCCTACGCAACCGGGTTACAGTAGTTCCCCGCGCATTGTGAGTTTGTCGGCGAGGGCGATTGGTGGTACTGTCCTCGCTTCTCAATGCGAACAGGTTAGAAATGAACTTTTGGGAGAAAGCGACGGTACGCCCGGTCAAACTTTCCAATTGCAAGGCGTTCCTATTTTGACACGGCGGGAAGATGAATACATTCTGGTGAGTCCGCCTGGAGCCTTGCCTCAAATATGGACAGAAGTCAATGACTTTGCCGATTCTGGCCCCCAGGATCTTCACTACACGATTGACTCGCGGACTGGGATGGTTCAGTTTGGTCCCCTGATTCGAGAACCCGCCCAACTCCAGCAGCAGACGCAGTTGCGTGCGAGAACGCAGATGCAGAACCTGGTGAGCGATCGCCTGCTGAATGCCAGTCCCCGTCCCGAAGAAGTGCGATCGCTAGAGCGTCAATATGGTGCAGTGCCGCCTAAAGGCTCCGCGATTCGCATGGTCGCCTACCGCACGGGAGGAGGTCGAAAAGGCAATGTTCAACGAGGAACCATTACCATCCCCAAGTCAGCAGTCCCCTACGTTGCCAGAGTCATTAACCATATCCCCGCCCGCAACGGTGCCGACGCCGAATCCTTGGAAGACGCCGTCATCCGAGTGCCAGCAATGCTCCGCACCCGCGATCGCGCCGTCACCCCCGAAGATTTTGAGGTACTGGCACTACAGGCAGCAGGCGGTGGCGTGGCTCGTGCCCGTTGTCTGACTCCTACCGATAGTAGCGAAGCCGGAACCGTCCGACTGATGCTGGTGCCCCAGGCGAATACGGATGCGATCGCGCGGGGGGAAGGCATTCACCCAGACCTATTTTCCCTCAGCCCTCAACTGAGCGAGCAAATCCATGCTTACCTGAATGAGCGACGACTGCTGGGAGTGCAAGTGCGTCTGCAAGCACCCGAATATATCGGAGTGTCCGTTCAAACTGAAGTGGCACTAGAGCCAGAGTACAACAACCCCCGCGCCCAAGAAGAAATTCTTCTGAAATTACGGGTAGCCCTGTACCGCTTCCTCAACCCGCTTACTGGCGGGATGGATGGGAAAGGTTGGCCTTTCGGACGCCCCCTTTATCCTTCAGACATCGTCACCTTATTCCAGCAAATTCCAGGCGTTCGCTATTTAGGTGTGGTGCAGCTGTTTGAGTTGCGTCAGCAGGAACAAACCTGGGTACGAACACTGCCTCAAAATCCGGTCATCGATCCCGGTCCTTTAGGGTTAGTCTGTTCCTGGCTGAACACTCGCCTGCGCTCCGGTCATGTCGTCAACCTGATTCAATAAAGGACACAGGGATGAGGGCTGAGGACTGAGTGCAAGGGTGAAGAGAATGAGAAAGTAGTATCAGTTATTCTAGATTTTTGACCTCGCCTGCGCTCCGGTCATGTCGTCAACCTGATTCAATAAAGGACACAGGGATGAGGGATGAGGGCTGAGGGCTGAGGACTGAGTGCAAGGGTGAAGAGAATGAGAAAGTAGTATCAGTTATTCTAGATTTTTGACCTCGCCTGCGCTCTGGTCATGTCGTCAACCTGATTCAATAAAGGACACAGGGATGAGGGCTGAGGACTGAGTGCAAGGGTGAAGAGAATGAGAAAGTAGTATCAGTTATTCTAGATTTTTGACTGCTGTGGCTTTTCACTTTCTGATTCCTCATTCAGTCCTCCTCCCTCACTCCTGATTTTCAGCACTCACCACTGACTATGACTCAAAGCACGTCGCACGGTAAAATCTTACACCTGACACTCACCCCCATGCAGCTTGCCGAGGCAGTTCAGCCAGTGGGGGCGAGTAGCACTGCCAATGCGCTGGCACTCAGTGGCAGTGTCAGTACCGAAGGCATGACGAGCAATCAATTGCTTGTGTATCCAGGCGAACCGAGTGAAATGGTGGTACAGCTAAAAAACCTGGGAACCCGAATCCTACAGGTTAACCTGCAACTTGAGGGCAACTTCCTCAGCCAGTGGTGTCGCATTGGCATGGAGGGTCATGAAATTGCTCCAGGTCAGCAGATGGATGCTGTGTTATATTTCCAAATCCCAGCCAATTTCTTTGAGAATAACCAGTCTTTAGAGTCGGGTGAAACCCTAGTCGTCGATTATCATAGCCGCCTTTATGTGTACTACACAGAGCAAGCAGGAACTGGGGGGCTTGCCATACCAGGCAGGCAACTGCTCGAATCCGCAGCCTTCAACCTCTATGTACGTCCCCGCAGTCTCTACCTAGATTTTTTGCCCAGTCTCTATCGGGAAGTAGACTTTATTGGTCGCTTTTTGAAGATTTTTGAGGAGACTTTTGAACCCGCAGTGCAGTCGATGGATCTTCTGTGGGCTTATTTAGATCCCTTGACTGCGCCGACGACGCTGCTACCCTTTCTTGCCCACTGGGTAGCATGGCCGATGGACCCCCGGTGGAGTCTGAATCGGCAGCGATATCTGATTCGTCAGGCGGTGGAACTTTATCGCTGGCGTGGGACGCGACGGGGGTTGCGGCTCTATCTACATCTCTATACAGACTTGCCCCTCGACGATCATCTACCCGAAGAAGCTGATAAGCACATTAGTATTGAAGAAATCTTTGGTCAAGGTTTCCTTTTAGGGGAAACGCGCCTTGGCGAAGACTCCATGCTGGGCGGTGGGCGTCCCTATCACTTCATTGTACGCCTGCGACCTGACCGACTTGGTCAAGTCGATGAAGGATTAGTGCGGCACATCATCGACCAAGAAAAACCGGCTTTTTGCACTTACGATCTTGATATTGCAGAGGTAATCGGGAGTGGGTAATCGTAATAAAAAAAGCAATTAGTCATTAACAATCCTTCAATTAGCTATTAACAATGATGTTTCCTCCACCACCGACTAATCCTTTAGAACGTCTCCAGGTTACTGATGGTCTGTTGATGAATGCCGACCGCTGGCGTCGGACGCATGAGTACCACCGACAGCGACAGAATATCCATTATCAGTCTCTTAACCAGCCAGGGATTGTCTGCGGTTTGGGCGTGCGCTTGATTGCGGCACCAGCGGAAGTTGCGCCGCAATTCCGGGATGGACGTTGGGTACAAATTCAGCCGGGAATTGCGATTGACTTGGCGGGAAACCCAATTATTGTTTCCGAACCGATTGAATTTCGGGTGTCGGGTGAGACGCTAACAGAGAACCCTCAGATGGTTTATCTGGCGATTAGTTATGTAGATCCGGAAAAATTGCGCCGGAAAGAGTCTCGTGAATTTGAAAAGGAAACTTTCCGGCTTGATGAAAAGACTACTCCACCGAGTGAAATGGAAGTGGAATTGTGCCGAATTTTTCTGCGATCCGAGTTAGAGGAATTAGAGAATCCTAGGGATGTGTTTTTTCCGACGGTTAATAGCTTAGATTTGCGTTATCGAGCGATCGCGCGATCGCGTCCCCAAGCAGTTGTCCGCGTTGCCCAAGTGACGCAGCAGCAACCTGCCGATGAGCGTAGTTTTTCCCATCTCTCTTACTTACTCAATTCGGTTGCTGCACTTTACCCCAGCTTACAGGGAGCGGATCTGATTGGACAAGTTCCCTTTTTGGGTACCGAAAAGTCTTTGCCGCTTGCCGCTTTAGGCTATGATCTGCTTTACTTCAGGGGTCGTCAGGCACTCTATTTAACGACCCCTGAATTTGAAGCCCTAAAAAATTATTTAGAGACAGGGGGTGTCCTGCTAGTCGATGCTGCCACCGATGCCATAGACCTGATTGAGAGCATCATGGCGATCGCTCAACAACTCGGAACTCCTTTAGAGGATATCAGACGCCTGAGCCGAAATCATCCCTTGCGGACACAGCCTTTCTTGTTTGCAGCGTTACCCACTTTGAATCAACAGCCCATTCAACTCGGCTATGGCGGAGGAATTATCTTAGTAGTTGGCAGTTTGTCAGCAGCTTGGGGATTGGATGACAAGTTTTTACTGTCGCGAGAAACTATCCGCACCGCCCAAGAATTGGGAATTAACCTTCTGCATTTCGCATGGCGCAGGCGGCAACTCACCCAATTATTAAGAGCAGATAAGCCCGCATCAACCGTCGCCAAACCCTCTGTCAAACAAGCTATTTTTGACAAATTACAATTTTAAAATCTTCTATCCTCCAAACAAAAACTAGACGGTGTTTTTTCCGGTGTTCTTGTTCGCTGCTAGTAACAGTTAGCAAATAAAGGTCATTAGCTATCTAGCTACTATAGCAATTTTAATAAGTTGATGAAATTCTCTCTCTCTCTCTCTTTCTTCCTTAGCGCTCTTTGCGCTTTCGCGGTTCATTAAAAAAAGGTAGCTTTCACCAATTCAATAAGACTGCTATCGCTAAAAAGGTATATTTTTGATGGTAAATAAAAGTCTCATCAATGCTAAATTATCCACCCAGTTACTTAGATACAAACCGGGAGGGATACCGGCTTCCTTAGAAGTAACTGTTACAAATGAAAGCAATCAATTTGCTACTTTTCAAGTAGAACTGCTAGCAGCTGGTGCTGACTCTAGTGTGGCTAATTCCTGGTATAAACTATCTCCAGGAATTAGCGCCAAAACGCCCCCTGGAGATAGTACAAAGTTTTATGTAGCGATTACTGACACGCCCGTTCCTGGGTTTGTTGGCAAAATGAATATCACAGTCCGCATCTTCTCGATGGAACTGCGGGAAGAAGAAAGACAACTTCTCAGAATAGCCATTGAGCAGGGAACTGGCTCCATCCCCATGCAGGTTGAGCTGCCAGTCCGAGAATTCGTAGTTCATCCGACAGACTTGGTCGAAATACCAGTCTGGGTATACAATCCCAGTCAACTATCCACCAATGTCGTGCTACATTTTGTGGGCATAGAGCCGACTTGGCTAGTCGAGAGTGCCCAACGACGGCTGCAAGTTGCACCAGCGGGCAAGGTAGAAACAAGTTTCTTATGCCAAATACCCATTGCAACCCTTGCCCCCAGCCAGGTATACCCTTTTACCGTTGAATGTACTCAGCACAATGGTCCCCCATCCAGGAATGCAGGATCAATCAAGATCGTTGCTGCGGGATTTATGGATTTCAGTTGCACCCCAGCCTTGCAGCAAATCCCTCCATCGCGGAATTGGCTACCTAGATGGAAGTCTAACTCCGCAAGTTACAAACTCAATTTTGAGAATGCCAGCAATTTAACTCAGCAAGTGAGTTGCGAAGTCGAGGCGGAGGATCAGCGGAGATTCCATTTGCAGGTCATCCCTGAAGTGGTAGACCTGAACCCAGGCGAGACGACTCAGTTGCAGCTGGTGTGTACGAGGAAGCGGCGCTGGTGGGGTTCAGTCCAAAAATTTCTTTTAGAAGTTAGGGCGATTGTGTCGGATGATCGCTTAGATGTCCGCAATGACACCCAAATCTTGAAACTGCTCGTCCAGCCGGTTCTCCCTATCTGGATGCAGTTAGCGGGATTAGTATTGCTGCTTTTCCTGCTCTGGTCGCTGTCGTGGCTAAACCCCGGCAACCCATTTTGGGGTCACAAAGCTTCTGTCACGTCGGTGCAATTTAATGGACTAGGCGAGCAACTGATCAGTGGCTCGAATGACCAAACCGCAATCAGATGGCGCACTTCAGGCTTTGTGAATCCTTTGATTAATCAAGAAATTGGGGTTGTGGGAAAGGCGGGTAAAGCCGTGCGCGTCATCCGGTATAAACCAGTAGACAATAATGTGGTTGCAGCAGGCTTAGAGAATGGGGAGATCCAGCTGTGGAATGTATCGGGGGAAAAGCAACCGATAAATTCTTTCTCTTTCCAAAAAGACGATCGGGTTTTGGCTCTAGAATTCACCAAAGACTCGCGTTATCTATTGAGCGGTCACGGGAGTGGTTTGGTTGCGGTGTGGGATATAGAACGCGACCTCGACAATCCTAACTCTACCAATCAACCGCTGCGAGGGAAGAAATTTGATTTTGTAGTGAATGCTTTAGCATTGGTGGGAAAAGCCGATAGAAACTTAGCGATCGCGGGACGCTACAACCAATTTGTAGTCTGGAATTTGGCAAAAGATAAGTGGGGGCGCGTATCCTATCCCCGGCAAGGAGGTCAGGAAGATTACATCGTCAGCTTGGATAGTGCTGAATACAAGCCGAATCTTTTAGTCACTGCTGATAACCAGGGGTATATTACCTTATGGAATATGCAAAAATGTCTTGCCGAGCAGGGACCTTGTGAAGTTTTGGATGAATGGTCAGATGGTCACGGCGGCAAGTCAGTTCGGTCGGTAGCCTTGAGCGCCAATGGTTGCTACTTGGCGAGTGGAGGGGATGACGGACGGGTGATGCTTTGGCCTCTGACTGCTGAAGGTAAACGCGATTCCCAATTAAAAGGCAGAAAAATCGATCTCTCGTTTGGTCAGTCTTGGCATATTAATAGTGTAGATATCAAAACGGTCGGAAACTCTATCTTCGTAGTTAGTGGTAGTGATGATACTGAGGTGAGGTTAAAACGTGTCGATCGGCTACCGCAACTACAGTGCGACCAACAAAACTGAGGTAAAAAAACTGAGAACTGAGCAGGACGCCTCACTGAGTTTTCAGTCGCGTAGAGACGCCGATTTATCGCGTCTCCTCAGTCCTTATTTCTGGGGAGGGAAACAATGACAACGAGACAACCGTTCGATGCTGGTTCCTTAGAGAGACAGGGGAGACAGGATGAAAAAGCCGGTGGTCTCACAATGGTTGATGTCCTGACGCTGCCAGACTCCCAGCGACAGATCGTGCAATGGATGATGCGTAAAAAATCAGAAGTCAGTCTGGCTGAAGTGGCAGATCGTACTGGCTCAGGGGAGGACGTAGCGATCGCTCTGTTGGACGATCTGGTAGATCAAGGCTTTGTACAGGAGACGGAAGTTGCAGGCGAATTACGCTATCGGATGCGTCTTGCTGCCAAACGAGGCAGTCAGCAGTTGCCTCAAACCATCCACCAAGCGCTGGCTCCTGGTAATCCCCTCGCGGTTATCCTAAATCCTTCCGGAGACTACGCCCTCGTTGCCGGAGCGACCTTCGATCTATGCATCACGGTGAGTAATAAGGGCAATCAAAGTGCCTTAATTGATATTTTTGTCGATGAAGTATCCCAGCCTCTTCGTCAGTGGTGTGCTTCTCCCCATCAGCGGCTGGCATTAGGTTCCAACTCTACCAGCGAGGCGATCTTTCAGTTTCAGGTGCCAGTCGAGACGAAACCGGGCACCTACCCATACCTGCTGGTAGTCGATGCGCCGCAACACTACCCCGAAGATACCCCGATCCGGCATCAAGCGCGACTCCAGGTTTTACCGCCGATTGAGACTGCCATTCGGGTTAGCGACCCCACCTTTAGTCTTGTACCAATCACCAGTTCTGCTGTCCCAGCTCGTCTCCAACCCGGTTCGCTGTTGCAAGTTGTGGTGAACGTACACAACCGCTCTGACCGAGTCGATCGGTTTCGGCTGATGTGCCCGGATCTGGATGAGAAATGGTTTAGCGTGCGTTATCCGGAAGGGCTAGAGTCGCCGGGACTGGTGACAACGACGACGGGATTAGACCTCAACCCCGGAGACAGGGGGCAAATCCTGCTACTGTTAAACCCGCCAATGGACGCGCTGGCAGGAACTTACTATCCCACCGTTCGCTTATATTCTGTCAACAATCCAGACCTGGTGCTGCTGGATGTCGTTTACCTAGAAATTCTCCCGACTTACCTTCTGACCGTAGAATTTCGCACCCTGGTAGGTAAGGTGAGACGCCTATCCGGATTGTATGAACTCAGATTAAATAATGGGGGCAACACCTCGCGCGAGGTGATCTTGCGCGCCAAAAGTTTGGATGAGGAGGATGTGTGTTCTTACACGGTGTCGCCTTCCCTGGTGCGGATAGCGCCTTTTTCTTTAGCGATCGCCGAAGTTCAGGTAAAACCGCTCAAGTGGTGGCGTCGTCCTCTGTACGGGGGAGGACGGTTGATCGGCTTCGGCGTTGAAGTTGAAGATACGCAGCAGTTACCGCTGATTAATGATGTACCTCAGGGGACGCTGTATTGGGAACCCCGTCCTTGGTGGCAGTTCCTGCTGGTATTGCTGCTTTCTATAGGAATTCTGGTAGCGATCGCTTTCCTGATTTGGTTGCTATTCTTTAAGCCAAAGCCGCCACCAAAAATTCTGCAATTTAGCTCTGAAGACCCTCTCTATCAAGCCTCTGAAGGCGACTTAATTCGTCTGAGTTGGCAAATTCGCCACCCAAATCAGATACAGTCGCTCTTGCTCACCGGGCAATCGCCTGACGGAACGGCTACCGTTGAACCAATTTCTTACGATTTCCGCCAGGGTGTTCCAGAGCAACTCAAGTCATTTTGTGCGATTCGGCAGGTTTTAATCTGCAAAAATGTGCGTACAGATGCCCGCAAAGCCGGTGACTATGTTTTTGAACTGAAAGTATTCTCGAAAAAGGGAAAAGATGCCGCATCGGACACCCTGAAGACCAGTCCGATCAAAATTGAACCGGAGCCTCCCCCGAAGATTATCGAGTTTTCCTCTACAAAACCTATTTATGCAGAGGTTCCTGGCAACCCCACCAATGCCAATAAAAAAGTCAGCGATGAAAATAAAATTCGCCTCAATTGGAGAGTTGTCAATCCAGAGCAGATCAAAGAGTTGCAGTTGATCGGGCGATCGCCTGACGGTGCGGTGAATAGTGTATTGAAGCGGTTTGACTTCAGCAAAGGTGTTGCAACTGGTTTGGCAAAATACTGTACCGCCGACGCAGCGCTAATCTGCAAAAATGTGCCTACAGATGCTCGCAAACCTGGAGACTACATCTTTGAATTGATGGTCGTTCCCAATACAGGACAACCGGAACCATCAGATTCTAAAAAGACGGATGCGATTAAAATTAAAGCTCAACCTTCTAGAATTGTTAATTTTCAAATCAACAATCAAGAAGCTTTACCAAAATATATTGTTCCAGTCAATCAGGCAAAACCCGGTGCAATTATTAAAATATCTTGGAAAGTAGAAGGCGGCAACGATATTAAGGTTGAGCTGCTTCCGGCACCCGGTACGGTTCCAGCTCAAGGCAGTATCCCCTATACTCTCAGTCAAAAACCGGGTAGTGAAACGATTACGCTGCAAGTCACCAATGCCTCTGGCGAACAAATTAGCAGAGCAGTTACAATTGAAACTTTTGAACCGCCGCCCCCACCGGCTCCACCTGCCTTAGTCCCGGCTCCACCTGCCCTAGTCCCTACTCCACCTGCCTTAGCCCCGGCTCCACTCGTCCCACCGCCGCTACCCCCAGCTCCCCCTCCCGGAGCCTCTGGGGCACCCGCCGCGACCTCTAATACTGGTTCCCCAGAGGCTTCTGGCGCTGGTACCCCTGCTGTTAGTACTCCTGCCGCCGGTACTCCTGCCACTCCCGCCGCCGGTACCCCTGCCACCCCCGCCGCCGGTTCACCCACACCCAGCGAGCCTGGTTCGCTCTCGCCCTCCGAGTTACCACCCCGTTCTGACTGACTTAATTAACGACTGGTAAGTAAGCGAATGCAATTAAATTGAAGATATTTGTAGGTTGGCTTGACGGAGGAAATCCCAACACCTGCATTGGTTTCGCTTATGCTCTACCCATCCTACAAATCAGGACTTACGCAAAGCTTATACATATAGCATTTTGTAGGGGCAATCCCCCTGTGGTTGCCCTCAGATGTGGTGCTGTTGCGTAAGTCCTGAAATAATTAATCCCACTTACTTAAGTAGGTAGACATAATTAAACTAAACATATGAGGTAGGGAATGGTTGAGGTAACGTTACCCAACACTGAAATGGGTTTGATGGGTTACTCTCCCTTGAAGGCTAAAGCCTTACGGCATGAACGCGCCTACGCTTATGCTCTACCCATCCTACAAATATTAGATCCATCTACTTAGTAGGTTTTGGTGTTTGGGGTAGTCGATTCAATTGGCTTTCACCCCCTATGCTGTCAATGTTAATTGAAGGAGTAGGGACTTTCCGACCGAAAAGCTTCTACAAACCGTCAAAATATTATTAAATCAGCACTACTTACTACCTGTGTCAACAAAAATGCCAGGACGGGCTAACAATTAAGTATTTTAGAAACGTCGGCACTTTTAAATAAAAATCCACTGCTAGAACGCTCATTCTATATATAAAAAAGAAAAACAGCGTTAAGCAGTGGAAGTGTCAATCTGCTGGAGACTAGGCTTGTTAATGTTTTTGTCTTAAAACTTAGTAGCGTCGAGAGAAGCCACCACTACTGGGTCTGCGATTACCGCCGCCGCCGCCAGATGGTCTTGTATCTTCACGGGGTTTGGCTTTGTTAACTTTTAAATCCCGACCCATCCACTCCGCTCCATCTAGAGCTTCAATGGCAGCCGTTTCTTCAGCTTCAGTTTCCATTTCCACAAAACCAAAGCCACGCGGGCGACCTGTCTCGCGGTCAGTGGGTAGCTGAACCCGCTTAACAGTTCCGTATTCGGCAAAAACTTGGCTAAGGTCTTCTTGGGTGACGTCGTAGGATAGGTTGCCTACATAGATAGACATGGAAGTATCTCGCTTTATGCAGATGGTGTAGAGACTTCGATTCGGCGAGATGTCTGTCAACATAGACAACCAACTCACTCAGCCGAATTAAATTCCCAGTGATTAACTTAGCACAGGATCGGTCTTCAGACATTCGCCATTGGGTAAAATAGCATGAAATTTGTCAAGTGAATGATTTGGTAATTTAATTGACAATTTTCTGCCAAGTATTGCAGTTTATACAGAAGGTAAAAACAACAGCTACACAGGGTTTCCAACCGCTACAGATGGGGGGAAAAGTCATGTGTTTGGCGATCTTTCCAATGCTGGATGCTGGTTAACATATAGAGTGGAATAGCTATTATGGCAGAGATGGCTTTTAAAAACTTTGACAAAAAGTGGCTACTCGACTGGCACAAGTGACTCTCGCCAGCGCACACTAGGGTTGTACTCAAGAGGCTCCTGAACACTTCTTATGTTTCCAGATGAACCTCCCGCTTCTGGTAGCGGCTTTCGCGCTCTGATGAAGAATCGACCTTTTCTCATCCTGTGGATAGGGCAGATCGTGTCTCAGGTAGCAGACAAGGTCTTCTTCATTTTGTTGATTGCGTTGCTGGAAAACTATCAGACGTCGCTGATGGGGGCAAATTCTATGCGTTCCGCCATCATGGTAGCTTTCACGCTTCCCGCAATCTTCTTTGGCTCAGCTGCGGGTATTTTTGTAGATCGCTTTCCGAAGAAGCAAATTATGGTGGCTTCTGATTGGATTCGCGGTTTATTGATGCTATTGATTCCCATATTGCCAAAGCAGTTTTTAATTTTGTTAGTAATTACGTTTTTGATCTCTACTGTCACGCAATTTTTTGCACCAGCAGAGCAGGCGGCTATCCCCCTATTGGTAAAGCGCGAAAATTTAATGACGGCAAATGCGCTGTTTACAACCACCATGATGGGGTCGCTGATTGTCGGTTTCTCTGTGGGAGAGCCGCTGTTGAGTCTAGCCAGAACTTGGGGGGGAAAGTATGGTCAAGAAATTTTGGTGGCGCTTTTGTACCTGTTGGCTGCTGGTATCAGCCAGTTAGTGAAAATTAAAGAAACTCCGATTCCGATAGGATCGATGGCAGTTCATCCTTGGAACGATCTCAAAGAAGGCTTCAGTTATTTATGGAAAAAACGCCTTGTTCGGACTGCGATGGTGCAGCTGACAATTCTGTATTCGGTGTTTGCGGCTTTAACTGTACTGGCAATTGAGCTGGCGAAGGAAATAGGTCTCAATGAGCCTGGTCAATTTAGCTTTTTACTATCCGCTGCTGGGGTGGGTATGGTGTTTGGTGCGGGTGTCTTGGGGCATTGGGGCGATCGCTTCCACCACAAGCCTTTGCCTCTGGTGGGTTTTTTGAGTATGGGCTTTGTATTGGGTGTGTTTACGTTGACTACACATCTCTGGCTGGGCTTAGGATTAAGTGCCCTGTTGGGACTGGGTGCCTCGTTCGTTGGCGTGCCGATGCAAACTCTGATTCAAGCCTCAACGCCAGAAAATATGCGCGGCAAAGTTTTTGGGTTTCAGAATAATGTCGTCAATATTGCTCTGAGTGCCCCGCTGGCGATCGCTGGCCCGCTTACGGATCAATTTGGCTTGCGAGGCGTTCTTTTGAGTATGAGCATTATTGTGAATATCGTTGGGGTCTGGGCGTGGCTCAGTACCCGCAATGTTTTGGAAGATGTAATCTAGCTTGAAAGGAGGACTCTCGGACCGATCTTAGCCGCTATCCTTGGCACACCTCCTTCCCGGCGGCGTGACCGAATTGAGCAATAAAGTCAGAGAAAATAAACACTCTCCAATTTTTGTGGATTAATCCCTCGACAGGAATTGATATCAGGATTAGACTTAAGAATTAACCCTCTATTTCTGATGCTGAATTAGATAGAAACCTTAAAAAAGAACTTAAGTTTAGTGAGAGGTTGACTGGTGCGATCGCAAAGCGTCTCGGAAAAAGAATCAATACGTCAAATGAGCAGCCGCAGAACAGGTGCATTTGCCCTGATTGACAGTCTGAAGCGTCACGGTGTTCAGCATATTTTTGGCTATCCGGGTGGTGCAATTCTGCCGATATACGATGAACTGTACCGGGCGGAAACGGATGGCGGGATTCATCACATCTTGGCAAGACACGAGCAAGGCGCGGCTCACGCGGCGGATGGCTATGCTCGTGCCACCGGCAAGGTGGGTGTCTGTTTTGCCACGTCTGGTCCTGGGGCAACGAACCTAGTGACGGGCATTGCTACAGCGCACATGGACTCGATTCCAATGGTCGTGGTCACGGGGCAGGTGCCTCTTAACGCGATTGGCAGCGATGCGTTTCAGGAAACCGATATTTTCGGAATTACGCTGCCAATTGTGAAACACTCCTATGTCGTGCGCGATCCCAAAGACATGGCGCGGATTGTGGCAGAAGCGTTCCATATCGCCAGTACGGGGCGTCCGGGGCCGGTGTTGATTGATGTGCCGAAAGATGTGGCATTAGCAGAATTTGACTATGTGCCGGTGGAGCCGGATACCGTAAGATTGCCGGGATACCGTCCTACGGTGAAAGGCAATCCTCGTCAGATCAATGCAGCGTGTACCTTACTTGGGCAAGCACGGCAGCCGTTGCTATATGTGGGCGGGGGCGCGATTACAGCCGGTGCCCATGCAGAAATTCAGGAACTGGCAGAACTCTTCCAAATCCCCGTAACAACGACGCTGATGGGCATTGGTGCCTTTGACGAGAACCATCCCCTCTCAGTTGGGATGTTGGGGATGCACGGCACCGCCTACGCTAACTTTTCAGTGAGCGAGTGCGACTTGCTGATTGCGGTGGGAGCCAGATTTGATGACCGCGTGGCGGGTAAGTTGGATGAATTTGCTTCTCACGCTAAGGTTATTCATATTGACATCGACCCCGCAGAGGTGGGAAAAAATCGCGCTCCGGAAGTGCCTATTGTCGGCGATGTGCGGAACGTGTTGATTGACTTGCTGCGCCGATGTCATGAAACCAATGCTGCCTTTGAGCTAAATCAAACGAAAGCATGGCTGGAGCGGATTAATCGCTGGCGAGAAGATTATCCTCTGGTGGTGCCTCAATATCCCGATAGTTTGGCACCGCAAGAGGTGATTGTAGAACTGGGGCGTCAAGCTCCTCAAGCCTACTACACGACAGACGTGGGTCAGCACCAAATGTGGGCGGCGCAATTTCTCAAGAATGGGCCGCGTCGGTGGATTTCCAGTGCTGGTTTGGGCACGATGGGGTACGGGATGCCAGCGGCGATGGGTGCTAAGGTAGCGCTGCCGAACGAAGAGGTGATTTGTATTAGCGGCGATGCCAGTTTCCAGATGAATTTACAGGAACTGGGGACGCTGGCACAATATGGCATAAATGTCAAGACCGTTATTATCAATAATGGCTGGCAGGGAATGGTGCGTCAGTGGCAGGAGGCGTTCTACGGAGAGCGTTACTCGTCCTCGAATATGGAAGTGGGGATGCCAGATTTTGTGCTGCTAGCAAAGGCGTTCGGGATTAAGGGGATGTCGATCCGCGATCGCTCGGAACTGAAAGATGCGATCGCCGAAATGCTGGCTCACAATGGCCCAGTTTTGCTGGATGCCCAAGTCAAAAGGAACGAAAACTGTTACCCAATGGTGGCTCCAGGTAAGAGCAACGCTCAAATGATTGGCTTGCCAGAACGCCGCAAGTTGGAAAAAGCCGCAGAGCTAGTATATTGCAGCGGTTGCGGTGCGAAAAACATCGCCAGCAACAACTTCTGTCCGGAGTGCGGTACCAAAATCTAATGGGTAATTAGTGATGAGTTTTTGAGCGATCGCTGATGAGTTCTTAATCGTTTGGATGACTATCCTTTACTTTGGGATATTACACTGAGGCTGGCTATCGATAGCCAGTCTCTTTATTTTCAGGCTGAGTCTGGAAGAATTTGGATGAGATCGCCTTTACCCTGAAAAGGGGCGATCGCACAATCTAAAAGTATTCGCAAATCACCGTTTTTTAAGCCTTTAGTAATCTTTTGATTACCTATCCTTTACCTTAGGGGGTTAAAGTGGCAGTGCCTATCCATAGCCAATTTTTCATAGCTGGAAATAATTACAGCCATGCCCCCAACTTCCAAAGCAGTTCTAGCAATAGACCAATACGATCCCAATGAAGGGCGTCGTTTGCATTTTTATGCCAAGGGAGACCTAATTCCCCTCGTACCACAGGGCATTTGGCAAATCGATCGGGGTTTGGTGCAGCTGAGTACACTTTGCCCGAATGGAGAAGAAGTGTTGCTGGGTTGGGCAGGAACTTCGACATTTTTTGGTCTTTGGATGACCTGGCTGCAAGCCTATCAGGCAACGGCGCTCTGTGATGTCTATTTAAGATGGTTTTCAGTCACAGAAATAGAAGCTTCCCCACGTCTAGCTCAGCTAATTTTGCCGCAAATGGGGCGACGGATGCGACAAGCAGAGGCACTTTTAGCCATTGTCGGACAGCGACGGGTAGAAGATCGCTTGCAGCGACTGCTGTTGCTGTTAAAAAAGGAAATCGGTCAACCTGTGGCTGGTGGAACTCGTCTGGGGGCGCGCCTCACCCATCAACATATCGCCAGTGCCATCGGTACCACCCGCGTGACCATCACGCGATTGCTCAGCAAGCTACAACAGCAGGGATCGATTAGTCTGGATAGCGATCGCCATATTATCTTAAAAGATGAGAGCTTTGCCAGCATCTCTGATTGGTGAGTCGCATTTGTTAGGAGTAAGCTTCTGTCTCTCTCAGTTATTTCGATTCCATCGGCAGCGAATCAACAGCCATCTGGGTTGATTGTCGTGTTGCATGGCTTTGGAGGGAATGCCCAGCAGTTGGCATCCTTAGCCCCATTTTTGAATTTACCGGAGTATCAGTTTTTGGTGCCCGATGCCCCTTTTACGAATCCCTATGTAGCGGGGGGGCGAATGTGGTACGAATTTGGGAAACCAGGAGGATCTCAGTCTCAGGATTTAGTCAAAAGTCAGCATTTGCTTACTGAGTGGCTCAAATCTCTCGAAAGTTCAACTGGCGTCCCCCTTTCACGCACAATTTTGTGTGGCTTTTCTCAAGGCGGGGCAATGACGCTGGATGTAGGATTGAATTTGCCTTTAGCGGGTTTGGTGGTGTTGAGTGGCTATTTGCATCCCCTCTCTCCACAACCTGATGCTACTTATCCACCTGTATTAATTTTGCATGGGAGACAAGATTCTGTGGTGCCGCTGAGTGCTGCCCAGAAGGCGCGGGACGCTTTAACAGCGCTGGGAGTATCGGTACAATACCAGGAATTTGATATGGGGCATGAGGTTCAACCGGCAGCTTTAGAAGTGATGCGGAAGTTTGTCAAGGCAAATACTTGATCGGTGCTAGCCGCTAATGACTGCTCTCGTTAGCGCAACGCTTGACGGTCTGAGGTAAAAATCCTGTTCAGCGTTGCGGTGCGAAGCACGGACTGAGTATAGCCCTTAACGCCATCAGGGCTGGAAATATGGAAATAATGACGCGAGAGTTTCTTCAGGCTGCGCCAGCAGAGAAACAATTCTTTCTTCTTGTCCATAATTAAATAATGGTGCTTGAAACCATTATTTATTCAGCCCTCAGCCCTCAGCCCTCAGTCCTCAGCCCTCAGCCCTCAGCCCTCAGTCCTCAGCCCTCAGCCCTCAGCCCTCAGTCCTCAGCCCTCAGTCCTCAGCCCTCAGTCCTCAGCCCTCAGCCCTCAGCCCTCAGCCCTCAGCCCTCAGCCCTCAGCCCTCAGCCCTCAGCCCTCAGCCCTCAGCCCTCAGTCCTCAGCCCTCAGCCCTCAGCCCTCAGCCCTCAGTCCTCAGCCCTCAGTCCTCAGCCCTGTTTCGGTCAAATCTCCCGCTTAAAGCTAGTAGACCCGCTAACTTGACGTTTTTTTAAATCAAGCGATCGCCAGTAATGGCGTTAAGATAAAATGGTTGGTTGCATCTGTATAATTCATGGCACAGATGCAGATTGAGGGAGGCGCGGTCAATGACAACTGTTAGCATTTCCAACCGGGATATTTCTGCTGTGACGGCAACTGAAGTGGAACAGCTGGCTGTACGGCTAGAGCAAGATAATTACACCAATCCCTTTGAAGGATTGGATGATTGGCATTTGCTCAGAGCGATCGCTTTTCAACGTCCAGATTTAGTTGAACCCTACCTCTACCTGCTGGATTTTCAACCCTTCGATGAAGCTTAAATGCAAAGTGGCAGACGAGTTCTCATTGGGATAGGCGGCGGTATCGCCGCCTATAAAGTTTGTGAGGTAATTTCGGCGCTTGCCAAAACTGGGGTGGAAGTTCGGGTGATTCTTACTGATTCTGCTCAAGCATTTATCACCCCTCTAACAGTGGCAACGCTGTCTCGTCATCCTGCTTATACGGATGAAAATTTCTGGCAACCGACACGCGGACGCCCTTTGCATATTGAGTTGGGAGAATGGGCAGAGGTTTTGGCGATCGCTCCTCTAACCGCGAATACTTTAGGCAAGTTGGCTTATGGTTTCGCTGACAATCTGCTTGCGAATACTGTCCTCGCTTCCACTTGTCCGGTGTTGTTAGCACCAGCAATGAATACGGATATGTGGGAACAGGTGGCAGTGCAACGCAATTGGCAACAGGTATTCGTAGATAAACGCTATCACAGTGTTGGTCCCGGTGCTGGACTCTTGGCTTGCGATCGCGTCGGTGCTGGACGTATGGCAGAACCTGCTGAAATTTTGCCGCAAATTACATCTCTATTGCACACTGGCGGTAAGCGAGATTTAGCCGGGAAACGAGTTTTAATTAGTGCTGGAGGAACGCGAGAGCATCTCGATCCGGTGCGCTTCATCGGCAATCCTTCGACTGGCAAAATGGGATTCGCATTGGCACAAGCTGCACTGCATCGCGGTGCATCTGTGACACTGGTGCATGGGCCAATGGAGACGCAATTAATCGCCTCTCTACAAAAGGTGCAATCGATTGGTGTGATGAGCGCCCACCAGATGCAGCAGGCGATGTTAGAGTGTTTTCCAGATGCCGATTTGATAGTGATGTCGGCGGCGGTGGCAGATGTGAAACCAGCCGAGTATAGTGCCCAGAAATTGCCGAAGCGATCGCTTCCCGCTTCCTTACCTCTAGAATCTGTACCCGATATCGTGGCAGAATTGGCGAGTCTCAAACAGCCGCATCAAAAGTTAATTGGGTTTGCCGCACAGACTGGGGATATTGTTACGCCAGCGCTGGAGAAGTTGCGGAAGAAAAAATTGGATGCCATTGTTGCTAATCCCATCGATCAACCCGATGCTGGTTTTGGCAGCGACAACAACCGAGCTGTGTTTCTTGACAATCAAGGGCGCAAAGTAGAGATTGAACCCTGTAGTAAATTGCAGATGGCTCACTCTTTATTTGACTTTGTTCAAGGTGCTGGCTGAAAGGACAAGCAGTGCTTAGATCCCATCATTTTTCAGCTTCTCAACCTATTTTTGAGTGGGCAGAAGCCGATTTCTTACATTTCAGGACTTACGCAAAGCTTATACATATAGCGTTTTTTCGGGTTCAATCCCCCTGTGGTTGCCCTTACTATGTGTTGATGTGCGGCGAGTCCGTCCTGAATTTAGACAGCCCAGGCGATTAAGAATGAAGCCGCAATATAAGCAAAAGCTTCAATTAATCCAGCACCCAAATTCGGGACTTGTTGACGCGCGATTTCATCGGATATTTTTACTCCTGGCACCAAGATTAAATCTGCAATCCAGCGAATTACAATCAGTGAGGCTAAGCAAAATAACAGTGTTAAACCATATTGAGTAAAACTAATTACCCAGTTTTGAAACTCGGCGGCAAATGCCACGCGCACTATATTACCCGTCGCAATAAGTAAGCCTGCTAACGCCACGCCAGCAGCGGGATTATTGCGCCTTTCAATCTCTTCAAATACATCGTATTTAGTGACGTAGGGATAGAGAACACTCACCAAAACGAGTACGCCTAAGCCGACAATCCAGCAGACTAACCCTACTAGCCAAGTGCCGCTTTCTCCTCCGAGTGCGGCGCTGAGAATGAGTCCATTGGCGATGTGATTGCCAAATTCTACAGCAGCAGCGCCTGTGTTGCGTTCTTCGAGAATTTCGCGCTTACAATCAAAGCAACGCAGAATTAAACGATCGCCTACCCAAGCACCCGCCAACATGAATAAAATTACTGTGGCACCATAGCTTGCCAAATTGAGTAACTTGTCCTGCCAATTGTCTGAAGGTTGTCCTAAAACACCACCCAGTGCAATGACGATGCCGAGGTAATATCCGACGAGAGCGATCGCTACGGCTGAATTATCTTTAACAAATAGTTCTAGATTTAATTCCATGCGACGGAATAGTTTTTGATAAGCTAGTTGTCCCAGCCAGAACAACCCAAAGCCTACCACTAGCTCTAGAAGAATAAATCCTAATTGACTGACTTGTTCCACTATTTAACTCCTTATCAAGTTTTTTAATATCAATAGGATTTACGCAACATCACCACATCTGCAACCACAGGGTGATTGAACCCGAAAAAACGCTATATGTATAAGCTTTGCGTAAATTACGATTAAATCAATTTGGATTCTTTAAGTGTTTTAATAATCCAATCATTGTATCTGCTAATTGGTCGTAAAAAAAGTAATCCTGAGCGCCGATAGTTGTTACCGTCACACCACCAAACTGACTTTTAAAGCGGGAAAATTTGGCATAACTATGATTGGGATCGTGAGTAAAACCATAGAAATCATACAAACTGCAACCGCGTGATTTTGCCCGTTGCATTGCCGCCCAGTGTAAACTGTAAGTTGCCATGACTTCCGGATGTTCAAAACTACGTCCGCCGTAAAGATAAGTTGCGCGATTGCCCCAATAAACCACCAAGATAGCGGCTAATATTTTTCCCTGCCAGGTTGCGAAACCAATCTCTGCCATATTTGCCTTAAATAAGGTTTGGCAAAGATTGATGAAAAATTTGTATGGTTCGCCAAAAAACTGCTGACGTTTTACCGTTTCCCAAAAGATATCGTAAAACACAGGAATTGCCTGCGAGTCTGTTCTAAATTCGGTTTCTACACCATGACGCCAACTCAAACGCAAATTATATCGTCCTTTTGGCTTCATAGTTGCTAACATTTCAGTTTCAGTTAATTGTAGATCAATTAACAGGGTTTCTGAGGGCAATAAATCAGCGGGGGCACGCCTAAATTCGGCAAGCCAATCTGGTTTTTGATGCCATAATGGTTCAATTCGTAGCGCCACCGCTGCTATTTTTTTAGCTAAAGATGCCGCTTGTTTCAGCAACATCTGCATTCCTTCTTTTTCCAATTGTGCAGGTAGCAAAGGGGCACCTGGAGCAACTAATAAATTTGCTTTATTAGGATGAGGATAAAAATAAAAAATGCATCCTCCCACTAATTCTTGCTTGTAGAATAAACCATAACGGAACGTTTTGTATCCTTCTAATTCCTTGAAATCTGCCCAAGCCCAAGATTGCATAAAGCATCCTGTGGGCGCAGTTTGCACAAACAAGTCCCAAAGATGGCGTTCTTCTAAATTTAGCAGTCTTAGGGTTAAAGATAATTCTTCTGCTTGAATTTTTTGCCCATGATTTATATTTAAAATGTCAGTCATGATTCGAGCGATTTGTTAATAAGTTTATCAACCAAATACCGCCTGCCGCTGTCAAAATAAATCCTAAGGTTTTATTAAACCAATTCCATTCTCCCTCGCTATAATAAGTCGTTCCTACTGGATATCCGCTAGAGCCAGAAGAATGGCTACTTCCTGAATAGTATCCCTTAGCAAATACAGCATCTGGAGAGGCTAAATTTGCCATTAGTAATGTCACTGAAAGCATCATAATAAATTCTGCTGCCCGTGGTGATAAGGCTGAAAGTTGCTGTCCAGATCGGACTTTATCAGACAATTGTTTTAGTTCAGCGGCAATCTGAGGCGGCAGTTCCTGAGCGCGGTCTAAAATACTGCCCAATAAGCGCGATAAGTCTATTTCTGATAGTAATTGTTGCAGGTGCGCTAACCATTCTGCCGTCATCTTAGGGCTGTGATAAGGATGTTGTACCGGCAATAATTTGCTAATATCTACGTCATTTCGCTCAACTTCTTCTAACCACATTTGGGCTGTTGATTCTAGTTGAAGGAGATCGCGCAAACCTATCAGTCCAGTCCCGGATTCTTCAATATCTAAAAAATTAATGGTTTTTCCTTCAGTTGCTTCGGTAATTTGGGTTAATTGAATATGAGGATTAAGCAAATAGTAAAATAGCTGCGGACAATCCAGGGTGTGAATGTTTACGCTGTGGCGAATATGAGCGATCGCGTTCTCAAACTCAAACACTTTGAGCAGATTTTCAAGAGCGATCGCCTGTAAATTTTTAGGTAGGATAATTGCTTCTAGTTCAGAATGCTGAATTGAAACTGGAGACGCTAAAAAGAACCCCCAATTGCCATAGTCATGCCGCTGAAAGGATGGAATTGCTAGTTGTAAAGGCTTTGCCATCAATCCAGCAGCTAACAAAGTTTGATATAAACACCAAAAACCTGTTGTACGATTTTCTGGAGAAACAGCATTCGTGCTAATAATGCCACCTGGATAAAGCACCCGGCTAATAGTTTTAAACCATTCTTGAGTGTATATTGCAGTATCTTCTGTACAACTAGGATAAGTAAAATCGCAAATAATGACGTGATAAGATTTTTCCTTGATTGTCGATAAAAATTCAAATGCTTCTTGCGTGTAAATAGTTAAGCGATCGCTTTCTAAGCTTCCCTGATTAAAATCCTTAAATACTTTTTTACCTAGTTCTAAAACTTCTGGATTGTAATCCACTAAATCAACTTGACTCACTTCAGAAAATCGCAACACATCCCGTGCAGCTAATCCATCCCCGCCGCCACAAATCAATACTTGCAACTCTGTCTGAGGAAACCGTTTGACTGCCAGTGCTACCGATGGAATCACTAAATATTCGTGATAAATGGCTTCATCAGCGGTATCAAACTGCAAATCACCATTGATATAAAAAGCCAACCCGTTATTATGTTGTTCAATAAATAAAGATGTAGGCATTTTTTGACTATCCGAATATCATCAAAAATATTCCGCAAATCATGAGAAAACTGGCTAATAATACTTGAGCAATAAAGCTGCCAAAATTACTTTCTTTTACCCCTCGTTCAATATCAGAAAACTCTTCTGGCTTCACTATTTTGGTAGAGTAAATATGTCGTTCGCCATTAGGCCAAGCTTCAATCGCTAAATTCCATTGACGATCTTTGTCCCAATAATCCCAAGTAATTCGAGATGTCTCCTCTTCGTCTCCTTCATAGTTTCCCTGAGTTGATGACTCAAAATAATAGCGTCTGCCCAAGGCGTGCAATTCTGGATAAGGTGTTTTTTGCCCTTGCATATCGTGCCAAAGACGAACAGCCAAATTATTAAGTGATTCTGGCTCAAATATCTTAGGATCGGGAATTTCTTCGGCAAGATACCAATTTACCAAGGATTCTGGATTTTGAGGATCGATTTCTCGTAGCAAATAATATTCTTTTCCTGCCTGAGATTTTAGCAACCACTCTGTTGTTTCATATCCATAGGAATCGTCATAAGTGCTGTATTCTTTAATCTGCCATTGAACCCCATAATATTTTAAGCGATCGCTTGGACGTAACTGTTCAAGTTGAGTTCTCGTAATAGCGGAAGACATAAAAGTTTGCAGAGCTGCTGAAAATTTGTTTGAATACAGAAAAAAAATGAATTTAAATTTACTCTTTTAGAATAATTAAATGCATTTTTGCTAAAAAATAGAGTGAGTTAGAGTAGGCAGCATTTATTATATTCACAACAGCGCTTAACCTATAGAATAATCAATAAGACTTCATAAAAATATAGATTTTTTATAATTAGCTACTCAAGACGATAGAAGAGGTTCAATAACCCTACCCACCAACCAACTTCGCAAAAAACATATCCGCTGGGCAGATGACCTGCGGGAGCGCGATCGCTATCAAAAATAAATTCTTCATAAGGAACCCAAACGCCATCAATCCGCCATCCTACGCGATCGCCTAAAATACACAAAATTTCATAATTTGCACTTCTCGTCCCTCCAATCCTCTCCCAGATATATTTTTGTACGCTAAAACCAAAGCGCCCTTTGCTGTGTTTTATCCAGAGTTGGTTAATGATGCGAAGGTCTGAAACTGGAAATTTTTTGATATCTTCTACTCTCAGCCAGCCTTCGGTTTCTCGACCGGAAATTTTCAGCATGACCGTCGTTGTTTCCTCATCCGCCTCTTGCCACTTTCCTAACGCTAAAAAAGTCTGTAGTTGCCGGTAATCTATTCTTGACGCTGAACTTTGTCGATTTGTTAAAAAATTGCGGTTGGTAGCGATTGAACTTGCATTATGAGTTTTTGATAACGGAATCTTGCTTGATACCGGCTGCTTAAAAGTGTAGGCGGCAATCTTATTAAAATTGAGCAATTCTAGCCACTCCTGCACCGACTGAGGGCGTTCCTCGGCTTGAAATTCCATTCCTTTAAGAATCGCCTGATTGGCTAAATTACTAATGCTTGAATTGAAGCGTTGCGGTGAATTTAACGGAATCCCCGCAGCTCTAGCAGGAGCTGGTAGCGGGACTTCTCCAGTCAGCAAATAGTAGAGCGTCGCCGCGAGTGCATAAACATCCGTATATTCGCCCCGCCTCGCTTGCTGAGCATACTGTTCAATCGGAGCAAAACCTGGAGTAAAAGTTTGCGTATGAGTCTGCGTCAAATCGGGGATAAATTCCCTAGCAATGCCAAAATCAATCAGCACCGCCTCGAATTTTTCGGCACGCACCATGATATTGGACGGCTTCACATCCCGATGCAAAAAGCCTCTTTCGTGGATGAAAGTCAGTGCTTCACCAATCTGGCGGATGTAGTGCAATGCTTCTGTTTCCGACAAAACACCCAGATTAAGTACGCGCTGCTCCAGGTTTTCTCCTTCAACATACTCCATCGCCATGCAAGGTAACTGTCCTTCAGAGAAGGCATTGTCAATCTGCACAATATGAGGGTGTCGGCACACAGCTAGTCGCAGCGCTTCTTTCTGGAAATCTCGATTGAATTTGTCTCGGTACGCTGTAAATTCGCGTTTAGTCAATACCTGTTCGTTCAGCGTCTTGATAACGACAAAATTCCCTTTTTTGTCTCTAGCTAAAAAAGTGATGCCATAGCCACCTTCTCCCAGCACCCTGTCAACGATGTATCGTCCACCATGCAACATCTGCCCAGCGGCCCAAACCATTCCTTAAACTTTCCCTGACACTTAGGCTAATTTTGGCATACCCTTGGTGTCAGGTTTGTTAAATATTTGACCCACTCCAGAAAGCTCCATAACGGAAGGGAACAAAGGTGAGATGAACCAGAGCGATCGCTCTCGTTTTTGAGTGCTATATTCAGCGTAGAAACGCCTAGATGAAGGCAATTGTTATGACTCAGGAACTCATAGATTTAAGAAATAGCATCATTGAGGGACGCTACACAGACGCTTTAGTGATTTTAGATGAGCTGGATTGGATGAGTAAAAAGGCAACCCTGCGTAATATAAAATCCTATTTAGTTAGAATGCTAATTCACTTGATTAAAAATCAAATAGAGCAGCGATTAACCAACTCTTGGGTAGCTTCAATTTCAGATTCTCTCATACAAATTCAAGACCTGAATCTCCAAGACAACAAAACTTCTCACTACGTCAAGCCTGATGAATGGGAACCAATGCTTGTAGATGCACTGGCAGCTGCAATTCGTCCGGCGAGTGTGGAAGTACTAAATGGAAGAGTTAAACCGTCTCAACTCTCAGAAATGGTGGATAGAACTCAGATAATCCTGACAGCTCAACAATTACTTGCTTTGACGTATGCTCATTCAGCAAGTATTTTACCTGACATCATTGATGAGTATTTAACTCAGTTACCGGGTGGGCAAGATTGGTTTGAAGACAGGCGAGAATAGAGAAGCAGAAATACAAAGGTGATGAATCATTGGAGTAACTCTATTAATCCATTGATCTTTGAACAAACAGGATTAGCTCATGAAGCTGAGCTAGGACTCAACGGTGAGTGTTTTAATGAGCAATCTGCGCTGATGCTCAAGGACTTGCTAAAGCTACACTATCGCAGCGCTTCACTATTGCCAAAAAACTGTTCAGTCATCCGTTCATAGTGCTGGCAGAGGTTCGATCGCTCAAGCAAATAATCAAGGATTGAGCTTTCAAAACGTGGCTGTATGAAATTACCAATGTAGCCATAAGCCGTCGCATCTAACGTTGTGGGTTGGTCTCCCATCGAAGGATGGTGCAGTGTATAAGGTAATCATTTTCTCAAACTCCTTCATGTTATTAAAACGAGATAATTAGGCGATCGCAGTTGTTAAGGGCGCTTGCTCTGAAACACGCCCTGCGGCTTTAATCAAATCGGCTGCCTTTTCGCCAATCATGATTGTGGGTGCGTTCGTGTTTCCCGTCGTGATGGTTGGCATAATTGAGGCATCAGTTTAGGCTTTGTTTGGTCTTGAAATTTGTTTAAGTCCCGCTAAGCAAGATAGGCGATCCCAAAGCCACCTTTACCCAACTGCCTATCGATAATTTACCGCCCACCATACAACTTCTGCCCAGGATGCCAAACTATTGCTAAAGCCTGCTGACACTACGGTTAATTTTGGCATAAGGGTAGCCGTTCGCTTACACTAACTTCTGGCACCCGCGCTACAGCCCATTTCCAGGAGGGGTAGCTTCTGGCGTAAGTTTATATAGGCAGTCAAAATGAGCAGATCCAAGTCAGGAATGAAAAAAATATTGTTGTCCGGTTTGTTGTTGTTGCTACCGCTGGCGGCTTGTTCGCCCAACCCATCCGGGACTTCAGCGACGAACGGTGGAACTGAGACAAAGCCTCTGGCAATCGGTGCAATTCCCGATCAAGATCCGCAAAAGTTACAGCGTCAGTATGACAAGCTAGCTGCCTATCTAGAAAAGGAACTGGGTGTGCCGGTGGAGTATAAGCCGGTTACTGACTATACGGCGGCGGTTACTGTCTTCAAAGTAGGAGATTTGGATTTAGTTTGGTTTGGAGGATTGACGGGGGTGCAGGCACGGTTGCAGGTACCGGGTGCGGAAGCGATCGCTCAACGCGACATAGACGCCCAATTCCACAGTCTCTTCATCGCCAACAAAAAGGCTGGACTGAAGCCATTTAAAGATATTTCTGATTTAAAACAGCTCAAAGGGCATAGCTTTACTATGGGGAGCGAATCTTCAACATCCGGGCGTTTAATGCCTCAATATTTCCTGCAACAAGCTGGACTCAAACTTGAAGATTTGAAAGGTCAAGTCGGTTTTTCCGGCGATCACGATAAGACGATCAAATTGGTGGAAGCAGGCACCTACGATGTAGGTGCTGTAAATGAAAGCGTCTGGAAAAAGCGAGTCGATTCCAAAGAAGTAGACCCAAATAAAGTGCAAGTCCTCTGGCAAACACCTGCCTATTATGACTACCACTGGGTTATCAATCCGGAGGTCAAAAAGCGCTATGGCGATGATTTTGCCAAAAAGGTACAGAGCGCTTTTTTGAAACTCGACCCCACGGTGCCAGAACAAAAAGAAATTCTCGGCTTGTTTGAGGCTAAAAAATTTATCCCCACTCAAAATTCTAACTATGCTCAAATTGAAACGATTGGTCGGCAAATTGGCAAAATTAAATGAGCCTTTTTAGGTGATAAGTTTTGCTTTATCAATCCCTAACTTTTGCCCGATTTCGATCAGAAAATATTATGATTTTATCGGGCTAAAATACTTGTGTTTTGCACTGTAACGTCATAATATAGTAATTGTATTTGTCTAACCACAAAGCGTTGTGGCAGACGCGACGAGGACAATGTCCTCGTCGCGAAATCAAAAGGTTGGTAAAGGGAAAGTGCTAATTCTAATAAATTAGAATTAATTATAAGGGATGATTAATAATTCCTAAGGCTCCCATTAGCGATTATCCATTACCGCTGGTATGAGTCAAAACTTACCGATTTTTGAACTCAAAAACGTTACGAAACAATTTGGTAAGTTTCAGTCTCTTGCTGATGTCAATTTGCAGATTCGGGCAGGCGATCGCGTGGCGCTGGTTGGTTCTAGCGGTGCGGGGAAAAGTACGCTGATTAATTTACTCAACGGGACGCTGCTACCGAGTCAAGGAGAAGTCTGGGTACTGGGTCGCAACCTTGCCGATCTTCGTCCCAAGTTGCTGCGCCAAGTCCAGCGCCAGATAGGTACAATTTATCAACAATTTCACTTGGTTGATAATTTGCAGGTGATTCACAATATCAATGCTGGACATCTGGGGCGCTGGTCGTTTTTCAAAGCAGCAGTTTCGCTGATTTATCCTTTGGAAGTTGAAACTGCTCATAAAGCTTTGGCACAGGTGGGGATTGCAGAAAAACTTTACGAACGCACCGATAGTCTTTCTGGTGGTCAACAGCAACGGGTAGCGATCGCTCGCGTCCTCGTGCAAAATCCTACCGCTATTCTTGCTGACGAACCCATCTCCAGCCTCGACCCCGAACGCAGCCGCGAGATTATGGATTTATTGCGCCAGTTGAGCCAGGAAACGGGCAAAACTTTAGTCACCAGTGTCCACGCAATTGAATTTGCTCGCAGTCATTATCAGCGCATCATCGGTTTGCGACAGGGACGCATTTTGTTTGATACCCCCGCTGAAGCACTGTCAGACGCGATGATTGAGGAGTTGTACAGGATGGAGAATTGATATTGCTTCCGGTTGCTGAAGTTTTGTATTTCTTTAACACACGCGGTAGCGCAAAGGTTCGCACTAGATCGCGATCGCTTGTTGTTAAAAGAGGAGTTTTGGCAAGGAAAGCGTGAGAAACACTAGCGATCGCCAACCAACAAACCTCCCTCAGCGCCCCTCACCGCTTAACTGGCGTACTGTGTGGGGATTGGTGTTTGTCGCGTCCCTCATTTGGTCGTTGCACTTAGCAGGCGTATTCCAGCGGGATTTAATCAACGAAGGCGGCTGGAACCTCGTTTGGCGCTTTATCGTTGCTGCATTCTCACCCGATCTCAGCCCGGAATTTCTGCATCTAACTCTAGACTCTACTCTAAAAACCCTTGCTTACGCCGTGTGTGGCACTTTCTTCAGCGTGCTGATTGGTTTGGTGGGGGGTGTTTTTTGTTCTGAGATATGGTGGGAATCTGTTTCAAATTCAAAACTCAAAACTCAGACGCGATCGATCGGGTTTCTACAACTCAAAACTCAGTCTCCTTGGGTGATGGTACGAGGAGTTTTGGCAATTCCGAGAGCAATTCACGAGTTAATTTGGGGATTATTTTTCGTCAATATTTTTGGACTCGATCCGCTAGTAGCAGTGCTAGCGATCGCAATTCCTTTTGGTGCGATTACTGCCAAAGTCTTCTCGGAGATTCTAGACGAAACCCCCCATCAGCCACTAATGGCACTCCTGAATAGCGGCGTTTCACCTCTGAATGCTTTTGCCTATAGCTTGATTCCCCAAGCCTTTCTAAATCTGCTGTCCTACGCTTTCTATCGGTTTGAGTGTTCGATTCGTTCCGCCGCCGTACTGGGGATTATTGGTGCAGGTGGACTGGGGTATCAAATTCTCCTCAGCCTCCAATCTTTGCGCTATGAGCAGATGTGGACGTTTTTGATTGCCCTGATTGGATTAAATGGTGCTACGGATTTTTGGAGTGCTTTGCTACGCCACCGTTTGGGTGCGCCAAGTCGCCTGGATTTGAACGTCCTGAATCTCCAAGGGCGCAAACAGCGGTTTTATCAACAAGATCCAGTAGTACAGGTGTCATTTCTCGGCGGCATTGTTTTAGTCATCTTCTCCTTCTGGTACATCCAGGCTGATTTCTCAAAACTTTGGGCACCGCGAACTGCACAGCTATTGGCAGGAGTGTTTCAAGATGTCTTCCCACCGGATGGGAGTCAGCTGAGTCAACTATTTACCCTTTCAGCTCAAACTCTGGCTATGTCCATCCTGGCAATGGCTGGGGCTGGATTAGGAGGCATTTTATTATCTTTCCCAGCAGCAAATAATTTCCTGTTGCCAGGAGGGATTCTGGATACTGGTAGAAGATCCCCCCAACCCCCCTTAAAAAGGGGGGCAAGAGAAAATCTCACACTCCCCTTAAAAAGGGGGACGGGAGAAAATCTCACACTCCCCTTTTTAAGGGGGGATCTCCGAGGAACTGCTGTACTGATTTTTACCCGCTTCCTACTACTCGTTGCCCGTGCCGTCCCCGAACCCATTTGGGCGTTAATCTTTCTGTTTGTATTGTTTCCGGGAATATTACCTGGAGCGATCGCCCTCGGTTTACACAATTTAGGTATACTAGGGCGTCTGATGGCGGAAGTGACGGAAAATCTAGATGAACGTCCAAGAGCGTCGCTCAAAGCTTTGGGCGCTACTGGTTCCCAAGTCTTCCTCTACGGCGTCTTACCCCGCACTTTGCCCCGCTTTATTGCATATATCCTCTACCGCTGGGAAGTCTGCATCCGCGCTACGGTAATTGTAGGGTTAGTGGGTGCGGGTGGATTAGGTCGCTTGCTCACGGAACAACTGAGTAGCTTTGACTACAAAGGTCTCCTCACAACTTTGATAGCCTTTCTTGCCCTCACTTTTATCGTAGACCTCATTAGTGCCTCAGTGCGGCGAGCAATTAGGTAATGCAGCTTCCACCCCATCCAAGATATATGGATTCTCAGCTACTTCGACCAACCAGTTCTACTCTATAAATTGTCATTCCGTTTTGTAAATCAAAAATACCGATCCAATTGGATTAGAATTTTCCACATAGATTTTGTTGTTATAGTAAAAAGCTGTTGAAAACCCGCCATCAAATAACATCGCTTCCTGAATATTACCTAAACAGTGATTTTTAGAAATTCCTTTCAGGAGATCATCAAACTTATCTGGATACAATGGCCCATCATCGACGTTGTTAACCAGTAATATTACATAGCCTTTGGAAGTAATCGCTGCCATCGAGCGACTGGTTTCGTGCTTACAGGCATATTCTCCCAAGTCATTACAAATATCTTTGAATATTCCATTTTGATAAAATCTTCCATTTCCTCCTACTAAATTGTAATTTAAAATTTGCTCGTTTCTTTTCCCAATCTGAATCGTAGCCTTTCGCTCTTGTGTACCTCCTGAAATTCCAAAGGAAGACCGCTTATCTTTAAATAAACCAGAATATTCTACACCCCTCGAAATGTTCAAGCCTTGGGGTTTATTCTCAGGATCTATATAATCCCCATTAATGGCTGCAATCGGTCTTTTGCCATTTAGTTTGGCATTATCATCCGCTATAATTTCATGAAACTGTTTTGGGATATATTCTTTGCGTAATCTCCCTTTAGCATCTTTAGCATAAATTTCATGGGCTAAAGCAAGACTAACCTTAAAATCTAGTTTTGGAGATTTGGGATCAAAAAGAATAACATAATTTGCGCCTTCAGCCTTGGTATTACCTTGATGATCCGTTCTGATAAATTCTATGCTGAACTGACATTCTTGGCTTTGGCAATCGCATAAATTATTAACAGTTTTTCTGGCTGTTATTAATTTTATTACTTGAATTTGAGTAATTGTTGGATTATTTTTAAAATAAAGATAAATGCTAGATATTATCATAAATAATAATAATATGCCCAATGATTTGGTTTTTGTAAACATACAGTAAGGAATTTGCAAAAAATGTATGTTTACATCTTAAGCCTAACAATACCTAGGATGAGGGTGAAGATTAACCACCCTACAAGTATTTTAATAAATAATAAGTATTGGGGAATTGCTAGTTGTCATGAGTCTTTAGGTCTTTGCTCAGAATTTCTGACCAAAAACGAATCACCAATGACGGATGCTCAATTACCGTTCGCTAAGCCGACCGCAGAGACTGACGAGAGCCAGTGGCGCTGTTGCAACTGATACATATGGTTAAACAGTTGCCAGCAATACTGTTCTGGAAGCCCGCAGGTTAAGGCACCGCGCAGGACAACGTTGAAGTACCAGTCGTTGGGGGCGAGTTCTTCTGCTAATTTGTTAACGACAACGTAGGTACGAACGCTGGTATATATGCGATCTTGGCAGGAAACATTGACCATTTCCTGGCGATAACCGCCTTGAGGGACTTCTTCGCGTTCATCTAAGCGATCGCTCAATCTCCACGGTAATCTATACAGAACTCCTTCGACTGAGGCTGATGGGTCTTTCACCATATCTAAAACACCACAGTTGCGAAGCGCTGAGCGGCGATAAAATCCTAGTCGATATCCTTTGAGTGTGGCAGCACCAATCACGTAAGTATGGGTGTTCTCGCCGAATGTACGCTTTAAATCGACCGGGCACATACAAGAACCGTAAGCAAAATAGTAAAACATCGGCTCTGTTTGTTGCTGTTGTTGCAATCTCAACGCTTGATGTGCAGGATGATGAGATTGTACCCAGGTGTGTTTTAAGTGTCCAATGCGATCGCTCATCTATCTTTAGGAATACTTTTACTATGGACAAGATTTTAGCAGAATCTTCTTATTGTATACCTTCATATCCCGATAGGTAAACCGTAGATTGTAATTTGGCTTCCTCCTCAGGAAATCGGACAGAGAAGGGCAGGGTTTGAGAAGCCAAATTTTTTGGAGTTTCCGGAGGTACAAGCGATCGCCAAAGCACCTTCCTCAAGAATTCAGTAGCTGGAGTAGCTGGAGCTTTTTAGCGATCGCCAAAAAGCAATCCCTCTGCATTCAGTTGCTTTACTTACAATGACTTACGTAAGAACTCTCTGAAACTTTTATTCCTTCCTCTCTTGAAGCGTCCTTCGCGGTTCGTTTTTCCATAACCAGGACTTACGCAACTTGCGCGACATCTGGGGCAACCACAAGGGATTGCCCCTACAAAACGCTATATGTATAAGCTTTGCGTAAGTCCTGCATAACTTTGCGTAGATCCTGACTTACAATTATTTAGCAAATAGTGAAAGCAGCCCTAGTGTGGGGCTGCTTTCACTATTCGCCAAGAATGAGAGTATCCAGATGCTGCCTAATTTTATCTTTGGGCGCTGCTGGCAAGCCGATTCCAACCTTGGATCGCTTTCTCTAAAGGTGCAGGCAAACTACCTCGATTAATATCGGTGTAGCGAACCGTACCTTCTCGACTGGTAAGCGTGTAGGTGATGTAATCGGCAGCACCGCTGGGTGCTGGGTAACTCAGGTTCTTGAATTGGGCAAATTGCTGCCGTTCTAGCAATTGCTGAAACTGTCGTACCTGTTGCCCAGAAATGCGGAGAACGCTACGCTCGGAGTCATTGGCATCGCCGATACGAACGCGCATCAAGCGTCCGTCATTCAGTAAAACAGTTTCGTAGGTTCTACCAGCAAAACCGCCACTGGCGATCGCTCGAAACACCACATTTTTATCTAAGGATGGTGGTAGTTCGCTAGCAGGAATTGGCGTCGGCTGGAGGGTACCCGCATCGCTTATCTTGCTAGCGTCTTGATTGAACTTAACGAGAGAACCATTGTCGTTCGTGTGATAAACCAACAGTTGTAGCTGGTTTTGTACCGTCACCTGCCAACCAGGGATTGCAAGAGTAGCACAACTCTCGTTAATACCGCCTAAACCGAGACAGCTATCCCAATTTTGCTGTTTAGCCTGAATGATGCTGAGTTGGTTCGCTGGCACTTTGAACTGTCGGGAAGCCTCCAGCAAGACTGCATCCCGAACGGAATTCGGCAAACTCGCTAGTTGATCCAGCTTCACTACAGAACCGGCTGCATTCGTGCGATAAACCAAGCGTTGTCCATTTCCTTGTACCGTCACCCGCCAGCCTTCTACCGTCGCTGGCGCACACAAAATATCAGGCGCGTAAATCCCTAAACAAGCATCAGGCCAAGTTTTCTGTTCCGCCTGCACGAGGCGAATCTGGTTAACCGGCAAACCCAACTGCGTGGAGGCATCAGCGATAACAGCATTAGCAATGGATTTGGGGAAGTTTTCTGGGATGTTACTGACAGGAGTATCCGACTTTTGGAGGCGTAAAACTTGCCCTGTAGAATTGATGCGATAAACCCAAGTTTTGTTACCACTAGACATGACAACGCGCCAACCGGGAACTAATGCTTGAGTACAAAATTCACCAGATTTCGGAAGTCCCAAACAGCCATCGTTCCAAGTTTTCTGGTTAAAGTCAGTAATCTTGAGCTTTCCCGGAGCGATACCAGTTTGACGCGACAAATCTTGACGAACGGCGTTAGCAATCCGAGGCGGTAAGCGATTAGCTTGCTTACGGTCAAGATTTTGCCCAACTTTCTGGTCTTTAACCTTAACCAGTTCGGTGGTAGACTCAGAAAGTCTGACTGGGGCAGCAAATGCGGTTTGCAGCAGTGTCAGACCTGCGCCCAAAGACAAGATGCCAGTTAGAACTAGAGCGGCAAAAATCCGCTCGGATTGGTGAACTGTTTCACCGGGATTTACTGGTTTGGAGTGATTTTTGAAAATCTGTCTCATAGAAACCTCAATAGATTTGTTTTTGTAGGTGGAGAGCGTGTCTGTTGAGACAAGCAGCACTCCAATGCTCGTCCAATGCGTATAGCAGATAAGAAGCTTGACGCTGCTATCGTGCGAGTTAGTTCCGCTGTTTGGTTCACCTGAATGGGTGATTTTTTACAAGTTTCAGATGGCGATCGCCAGCCAACTTGTTAACTTCTGCAAAAACAGGTTTCTACGATCGTGTAGGTGTGTATTTATTCCAGCAAAGGAGCGATCGCCATGACTGTGTTAGTAGTCGCTACGGGAAATCCAGGCAAGCTGCGAGAGATGCAGACGTATTTAAGCGGATTGGGCTGGGAATTGACCCTGAAGCCAGAGGAACTGGAGATTGAGGAGTCGGGTGACACCTTCATGGCTAACGCTTGTCTGAAGGCATCCCAGGTGGCACAGGCGACTGGAGAGTGGGCGATCGCAGATGATTCTGGGTTGGAAGTAGACGCCTTAGAGGGCGCACCCGGTATCTATTCCGCTCGTTATGGCAAAACCGACACCGATCGAATTGAACGCCTGTTGAATGAACTAGGCAACGAACTGAATCGGGAAGCGCAATTTGTTTGTGCAATTGCGATCGCTCGTCCGGATGGCGCTCTAGCTGTGCAAGCCGAAGGAGTTTGTCGCGGCGAAATTCTCCACTCCCCTCGCGGTACAGGTGGATTCGGCTACGATCCGATTTTTTACGTATCCAAAGAGCAAATGACTTTTGCGGAAATGACTCCTGAGTTGAAGCGCCAGTGGAGCCATCGAGGTCAAGCCTTCAAAATTCTCTTACCCCAGCTACAGACATTAAAGACTGAGGATTGAGTACAGAAGTTAGAAATCAAGTTACCAGAAATCAGTTTTTGGCGATCGCCAAAAATTCTGATTTCTGAATTTTTAATTACTCCTGACCTCTAACCCCGAACTCCTCAGTCCTCAGTCCACCCTCCGGGAATGCGAAGCGCCTACAGTCCTCAGTCCACCCTCCGGGAAGGCGAAGCGCCTACAGTCCTCAGTCCACCCTTCGGGAAGGCGAAGCGCCTACAGTCCTCAGTCCTCAGTCCTCAGTCCTCAGTCCTCAGTCCTCAGTCCTCAGCCCTCAGTCCTCAGCCCTCAGCCCTCAGTCCTCAGTCCTCAGCCCTCAGTCCTCAGTCCTCAGTCCTCAGTCCTCAGTCCTCAGTCCTGATTTAGACGGCTTCCAGATTCTTTTCCCCCGTCCGAATTCGGATCACCTGCTCTACCGGGCTGACAAAAATCTTACCATCACCAATTTCACCCGTTCGGGCAGCGGCAATGATTTTCTCAATCACCATATCAACCTGGCTATCTTCAACAACGATCTCTACTTTTAGTTTTTGCAAAAACTCAACCGTGTACTCGGAACCGCGATAACGTTCAGTTTGACCTTTCTGCCGCCCAAATCCTCGGACTTCAGAAACGGTCATTCCCACAATTCCCGCATTGACTAGCGCAATTTTAACTTCGTCGAGTTTAAAAGGCCGGATAATCGCTTCAACTTTTTTCAAGCTTCTAACTCCTCAGTTGGTTCTGGATTTTATCTGTACAATCAATTTGTACAACCAAAGGTACTCGTAAAGCGGCGGCTATGTTTTATCACTGCTCAAACAAAGATTTTTGTATTATATGATACAGATTGCTCTTTACTCCCACCAGAAGCATCAATTGTGCCAACCCTAACTAACGGGTTTCTAGTAGATATCGCTGACTCATCAACGTGACAGACGTGACTAGGCAGTGAAGATGCACGGGTTTGGAAATATTTCCCCGATTTGTATCAAAGCCGTCGTTCCAGGCAAATGCACCCGGTTCTCCGACTCCCAACAGAGTCAATCCTTCCGTCAATCGGCAATCTCAACGACTATTATTCAAAAGCGGACGCACAATCAAAAAGCCGGTGCCAAACGCTGTCGCCACAATCAAAAAGATGACGATGATTAACCACCAGCCACTCACATCTGCGGAACGTTCTGGCTGAGTTGGGCGACGATACCGACCTTGTTCCTGTTCGATTACCAAGCTTTCTGAAAAATCGCTTAGTGGTGCTGGTTCAGCTTTGGGATGAGGTAAAACTTCCACTGGCGGAGCAGTAGCCGCCGGACGAGGAGAACGAGGAGGCTGTGGAGGACGCCGCTTAGGTGTTGAAGCGCTTGGTGCAGTCCGAATTTCCGGTTCAATGGAGGGAGGGGGAACTTCAACTCGACCCCCGGAGGGAAACGAAGTAACCACCTGTTGCGCGTGCAAAGCTGACTGAACAACTTTTTCGATTTCTTGTCGCAGCTGTTGATTTTCTTTAGCTAACTGCTGATTTTGGGAATTCAGAGAGTCCAGCATCGCTTGTGCTGCTTGTAACTCTGCTGAGAGTTCTTTGTAAACCGAAATTGGCACCGAGGGACGGTAGGTATTCATTGGGCTTTGGGCAGTCTGCTCGGAAATATAAGCATTTTGCATCGGCGAACGGGTCGAGGGATTGGACATCATGGATTTAGTTTAAGTTCTGTAAGGCAACAATAATGGAAAGTGAGGCGACTCTGACAGCCATTTTTTAACAAATTTGCTATTTAATCAACTAGGAATGTGCCTCAATCGATTTTTACGGTGTCAATGCTACAACCTTTTAATTCTCCGATTGTTTTAATTCTCCGATTGTAGGAGGGGAAAAAAATGTCCCACTGGCCCCTGACCCTTACCAATGGCTAAAGCGTATTTTAGAGCAGTGGTGACGTAATCTTTGGCTTTTTGAACCGCAGACCACCGATCTTTGCCTAGGGCTAGATTAGCAGCGATCGCGCTACTGAGCGTACACCCCGTGCCGTGAGTGTTCGTCGTATCTACGGTAGCGGTTTTCAAGGTTTCCAGATGCTGCCCATCAAACCAGATATCAATGCCGCGTAGATTCCCCTCCATGCCGCCGCCTTTCACTAATACAGCCGCACCACCTCCCAAATGATAAATCCGCTGGGCAGCAGCCCGCATATCATCCAATGTATGAATCGGCAACCCACTCAATAATTGAGCTTCGTAGCGGTTGGGCGTCACAATCGCTGCTTTGGGGATTAAGACATCCCGCAACGTTGCCACGGCGTCATTGTCAATCAGCAGGGCACCCGTGCGCGATACCATGACGGGATCGACCACTAAATTCTCTAGTTTGAAAGCTTCCACAGCTTGCGCTACAGCCGCAATAATCTCCCCATTGAGCAACATCCCCGTTTTAGCTGCTTGGACGCCAATATCCGTCACCACAGCCTCAATCTGGGCGACAATTGCTGCTGTCGGTAAAGCATCCACCCGCGTGACTCCCAGCGTATTCTGCGCCGTCACGCAAGTAATGGCACTGGTGCCGTGAACGCAGTGAAAGGCGAATGTCCGTAAATCAGCTTGAATGCCAGCACCGCCGCCGCTATCGGAACCGGCAATCGTTAGAGCAACAGGTACGCTTGATGAGTCTGTAATGGTCATAGTAATGGGGTATGGGGTATGGGGAATGGGGAATTAGTTAATACCAACAAACTAAGGACTACTAACAATTACCTATTACTCTAAATTTTGATGAAACTAACCTGAATTGACTTGAATAATTAGATTTTACAAATCGCTGCATATATGGTAATGCTCGATTCCCAATAAGCCGATTCGTTGGCAAATTATTGTAGTGCGGCTCTTCAGGAGCGGGTAGATTAGGGTTATGTGCCCAAAGACCTAATAGGGGGGCAGTATACGATGAGCTGCACTAATTTCCAGTTTAGGAGGAGAAATCAGTGCCAAGAGAGAGCGTGGATGTAGCGATCGCTCCCGTTATCAGTCAAGTCTTCCCACTCCTGGGATAGGTAATCATGAGGTCACAAGAAGCACTAGCTCTGGTAAAAATCTTGAGTAGTCCTCAGTCCTCAGTCCTCACTCCTCAGTCCTCACTCCTCAGTCCTCAGTCCTCACTCCTCAGTCCTCACTCCTCAGTCCTCAGTCCTCACTCCTCAGTCCTCACTCCTCAGTCCTCACTCCTCAGTCCTCAGTCCTCACTCCTCACTCCTCAGTCCTCAGTCCTCAGTCCTCACTCCTCACTCCTCACTCCTCAGTCCTCACTCCTCAGTCCTCACTCCTCACTCCTCAGTCCTCAGTCCTCAGTCCTCACTCCTCACTCCTCACTCCTCAGTCCTCACTCCTCAGTCCTCAGTCCTCACTCCTCAGTCCTCAGTCCTCAGTCCTCAGTCCTCAGCCGATCCGTTTCGTGGGAAGTTTAGAAGAATTTTGCACCCTGCTAACCAAGGCTGGATTACCCAGGTATCAATTAAAAATTAAAAAAGAAGTGTTCCATTTTTCATTTTTAATTCTTCTAGCGTTGCGGACGCCGTCTTTGGAGAAATTCCGGAATATCCAATCCTCCACCTTGTTGAGGTCTAGGCTCAAACGTGGGGGTAGAAGGAGGAACGGGTGACGGTGCAATGGGTCGCTGTGTCTGTCTGGAGGTGCGTGCCTCCCTCGCCGCCGGTGTAGACTGAGTTTCCCCGCTAAATCCAGTCGCAATGACGGTAATTCTCACCTCACCTTGCATTCGGTCATCAATCACTGCCCCAAAAATGATATTCGCATTCGGATCGACCACTTCATAGATGGTTTCGGCTGCGGCATTCACTTCGTGCAGCGTCAGGTCGCTACCGCCGGTAATGTTAAAGACGACACCTCTTGCTCCTTCAATCGAAGACTCTAGCAAAGGTGAGGAAATAGCTGCGACGGCGGCTTCTCTGGCTCTCGATTTCCCAGAACCAACGCCAATTCCCATCATTGCCGATCCCGCATCTGCCATCACGGCTCGGACATCGGCAAAGTCCACATTGACCAGTCCGGGAATCGTAATGATATCCGATATCCCTTGAACACCTTGACGCAGGATATCATCTGCTACGCGAAAGGCATCTTGAACTGGCATGGTTTCTGGAATCACTGCCAGCAGCTTATCGTTAGGGATGACGATCAGCGTATCTACCCGACCCTGCAAAGCGGCAATGCCTTCATCTGCCTGAGACGTGCGACGGCGTCCCTCAAAGGTGAAAGGACGAGTGACGACGCCTACCGTCAAGGCTCCCATTTCTTTGGCAACTTCTGCCACAATCGGTGCTGCACCCGTACCCGTACCGCCTCCCATCCCGGCGGTAATAAATACGAGGTCAGTATTTTCTAAGGCATGAGCGATCTCGTCGCGCGATTCTTCCGCTGCCTTTTGACCAATGGCAGGATTGCCCCCAGCACCTAAACCTCGCGTTAACTTCTGTCCCATTTGCAAGCGTTTAGCAGCAGAGGAGTGAGACAGCGACTGGGCATCGGTATTGATTGACCAAAACTCTACGCCACTGACATCACTGGCAATCATGCGGTTCACCGCATTGCCCCCACCCCCACCAACACCAATCACTTTAATTTTGGCGACGCTACCTAGCACGATGTTGTCACTCCTAGATTCTTCCCTGGGTGTTCCGTTGGCATCGTGATTATGGCCTAAATGTAACACGGCGTTATTAAAGGGATTTGCGCCGTCCACTGCGGGTGAACGACCTGCGTTCCCTGAGGCATTTGAGTTTTGGTGGGCAAGCCCTGGTTTACTATTGAGCGTCATTGCAATAGAAAGGGTCAATAAACAACTTTTTAGTTTAGGTAGCGATATGAGTCAACTATAGGGTAAGTTGACCCTTAAAACCAACGAGAGTCATAGTGCATTGACGTTCTTGAAGGTGACTGGCGTCAACTGTCTGAAGGCTGATACTGTTCGCAGGATGAAGGATGTTAGCGCGGCGCTTTCTTGGCAGGATGAAGGATGAATTTAGTCGAAAAGACGCCTTCTGCCTGAAGCCACTAGCGTTCCCTCTAAGCTTATAAGGTTTTGGTTTTTTTGGGAGGGTTGTCTTTTTTCATTTGAATTGCTGGGGCATCGGGGTTTTTGAGGTCAATATAGGCAATCTCGCTGGTGGAAAAATGTGCTGGCAAATCTCGCATTCGATCGAGGACGGTGAGCTGATAGGCAAACCGAGAAGTGTAAGCACCAAAATGTACCCATCCTTGCTCGGTTTTCAGAATTAAATTGGCTGGGTTTTGCCAATCAATCTCAAACACCTTGACCGGACTGCGGCTGACGGCTTGGTAAAGTGCCGACCAGTAGGGGCGATATTCATCCCGATAGCCAATGATTTTTAAGGTTGGCAAGGGGATGGTGCGCTCCAGCTCGGTGTAGCTTTCTAAGGGCATCCAGACGCCTTGTTCGTCCAACAATCCCACCAATACAGGCTGGAAGTGCGTTTTGCTGTTTGAGGAGTTTTGGCTGGAAGCAGGAGTGTGGCGCGTGTGCGTGCGGAGGGCGATCGCTACTGGCTGTCGTTCCTTGACTTGTACGGTTAGTCCTGGTGGCAACATTTGCCGGGTGACGGTGGCTTCCTTGATGGCAGGTTGTAATTCCAACTTTTCGGCGATGACTTGCGGCTGGAGCCGCAGCAAATACTGAGGGTAAGATAGGGGCAGCAGCGACCGAATCGCTTGGATTGAAAGCGTTTTATTGCCTTCAATCGCAATTTGATCGGGTTTGCGGATCACCCAGGCGGGTAAAGTCGTCACCCAAACTAAACCGCCTGCTAAACCGGCGACGAATAGCGATCGCCACATCGCTTGAAAAGATTTTATCCGTCGCTGGCGACGTAATTTTTGACGCCGTTGGCTCAATTCGGTTTGTGATACTGATGCGATGCTTGTCATCCTAACTTCTCAATCGGGAGTTTTTGGTGCTTGAGATAGACTGCACTCAACACAGCTTGGTTGTTGGTTCGCCGTAAGTTTAGGCGATGTCCCTATTTCACTTCAACGGAGCGGTTGGGGGATATGGCGCTACGCTCGCCAATCCGCTGACTAGAGAGCCAAAGTCACGATCTGTTGGCTCGGCAATTTCATCTGACAGGGCGCTGACAGAATCTTTTTCGCTCTTCAGCACGGCTGATCAGGAACTGTAGCGGGAAATTCTAACGTCTAAATATTAACGTGACAGCGTCATCATGCACTCTGCTTAGACTACAGAAAAAGAATTTGAGATTGGGGATCGCTGTTCGTCGCTAAAGTCTCGGCTTTTTCCATCGTGCGGCTTGAGAGTCGGCACGATTCGGCGACGATGAGCGCGAACAATACGACCTGGAATCGAAGAGCATCTGAGGCTCAAACTGAGGGCGATCGCGCCGTAGCAACAAAGTAGCCGGTGGTCATCCGATGGTCAGACGACGCAGGACAAGCAAACCTCTCAAATCTCCTCAATACCAGTATGTATCTGAGTGCAAGGGGGTGCGCCCCTCCAGTCCGACTGGGTCGATTTAGCGGAAGCTGTCTAGCAGTACAAAAAACAGTACAGGGATTGATCTGGATACTCAAGAGGTCGGCATGAAATTGGATTTGGAGAGATTTTATAAGGCTTGTAACCCCTCTAAGACACTAATCTTCTCTAGCGCGGAAGATCGTCCCTACTATATCGATTTCTCATCGGTGCGAGGTGGCAAAATCATTGAGGCGGTGGGGCGAACCATTTCTCGGATTTCACCCGACGATCCCACTAGCCAGTTATTTACCGGACACATCGGCTGTGGGAAGTCTACAGAGCTGTTTCGCTTGAAAGCCGAGTTGGAACAGCAGCAATTTCATGTGGTTTATTTCGAGTCCAGTCAAGAATTAGACATGGCGAATATCGATATCAGTGATATTTTGCTAGCGATCGCGCGTCAAGTCAGTGAAAGCCTGGAAGAAATTCAGATTCGACTCAAACCAAGTTACTTTTCCAATCTCTTCAACGAGATCAAAGACATCTTGCAAACTCCGATTGATGTTTCCGCTGAAGCCCAATTATCTGTCGGGATTGGCAAAATTACCGCCAAAACTAAAGATAGCCCCAAGCTGCGGGATCAGTTGCGGCAGTACCTAGAACCCCGCACCGAAGGCTTTTTAAAAGCGATCAATGAAGAAATCTTGAAACGGGCGAACGAAGAACTGAAGCGACGCGGTCAAAAAGGCTTGGTGGTGATTATCGATAACCTGGATCGGGTCGATCCTCGACCCATGCCTTCGGGAGCCACCCTGCCAGAATACCTGTTTATCGACCGGGGCGCACAGTTACGCCGCTTGAGTTGCCATGTAGTTTACACGATCCCCCTGTCCTTAATTTTCTCCAACGATTACGAAGCTTTGAAGAATCGTCTGGGGGGTGGGGTTGCTCCCAAGGTGTTGCCAATGGTGCCGGTGCGGAACCGCGATGGTCGTGATTGCGAGGCAGGAATGATGTTGCTGCGAAAGATGGTGATGGTACGAGCCTTCCCAGAAGCGAACGAACAGCAGCACCTGGAGCTAATGACCAAGGTTTTCGATGCTTCGGAAACGCTGGATCGGTTGTGCCGTGTTAGTGGTGGTCATGTGCGGAATTTACTGGGATTGCTTTACAGCTGTCTTCAGCAAGAAGATCCGCCCTTCTCGCGTGCCTGTTTAGAGAATGTGATCAAAGAATACCGCGATGATTTGGCGCTGGCGATTGACGACCAGGAGTGGGACTTATTGTTTCGGGTGGTGCAGCAGCAAAATGTGAAAGGCGATAAAGAATATCAGACGCTGCTCAGAAGTATGTTTGTCTTTGAATATCGGGATGAGCATGGACGCTGGTTTGGACTGAATCCGGCTTTGATGGAGACTCCAAAATTCAAGTCTTTAGTCGCTCTCCACCCCTTAGAAGCGTGATGCATTAATCTTGGATTAACGAAAGAGGTTAGGGGAGAGGTCAGTTTATCTGGGTACTGAGAAAGCGATCGCCTCCTATCCTTGATTACCTGTAGGGGCTTTTCGATTGCCGTGCCCCTACTCGACATTGTTTTAGATGGAGCGTGCCCTAGATTCGCAGCGCGGTAAACTGTTTAAACTAGCTGGTAACAGCCAGCCCCTGATAGTTAAAGACAGTGTCCTATGAGTACATTCTTATTAGAACTCGGTACAGAAGAATTACCTGCAAGTTTTGTGAATGATGCGATCGCGCAATGGCTCAAGCGCATTCCTGCCAGTCTCGCTGAAAATAGCTTGGCTCACGAGGCGATTGAAGTTTATGGCACACCTAGACGCCTCGCAGTGCTGATTAAAGGGTTGCCCACTCAGCAACCGGATCGAGAAGAAGAAGTCAAAGGACCACCCGCGCAGGCGGCGTTTAAAGATGGACAACCAACGAAAGCGGCAGAGGGGTTTGCGCGGAAGCTGGGTGTGGAACTCAACGCTTTAGAAATTCGCCCCACCGATAAAGGCGATTTTGTCTTTGTCCGGCAAACCATCCCCGGACGCCCAACTGCTGAAATTCTCACCCAGTTGGTTTCCCAGTGGATTTTTGGATTAGAAGGCAAGCGGTTGATGCGCTGGGGCGATGGGGAAATCAAGTTTCCGCGACCGATTGAGTGGTTGGTGGCTTTATTAAATGATGCCGTACTGCCAATTGAGTTAGTCAATGGTTCCGAGACGATTAAGAGCGATCGCATTACCCGCGCTCATCGGGTTTTGCATCCCGAAACTGTGACGATTTCTCAGGCAGATGATTATGTCAATTGTCTGCGTTCTGCTTCGGTGGAAGTAAATCCAGAATCGCGTCAAATCAAAATTCAAGAACAAGTCCAGGCTGCGGCTCAACAAATGGGTGGTTACACCGAAATCTACCCGGATTTGTTGCAAGAAGTCACTCATTTAGTGGAATTTCCTACAGCAGTTGTCGGGAAATTTGATTCCGAATTCTTGAGCCTCCCTACTGAGGTGATTACTACGGTTATGGTAACTCACCAGCGTTATTTTCCAGTTTTTAAAGCTGAACAATCCCAAGAATTACTTCCGTATTTTATCACAATTTCTAATGGCGATCCGGCTAAGTCAGACATCATCGCTGAAGGAAACGCACGGGTAATTCGGGCACGATTAGCGGATGGTCAGTATTTCTACAAAGCTGACTTGTCCCAATCTTTAGAAAACTATTTACCCCAACTGGAAAAAGTAACCTTTCAAGAAGCTTTAGGGTCAGTTCGTGAAAAAGTAGAACGACTGGTTAAAATTGCTGGTCACATTACTGAGCAACTGCAATTAGGAGTGGATGAAAGGAACAACATCGAACGAGCTACTTTACTATGTAAAGCGGATCTCGTGACTCAAATGGTGGGAGAATTCCCCGAATTGCAAGGCATCATGGGACAGAAATATGCCTTGGCAAGTGGCGAATCGGAGGCTGTGGCAACTGCAATTTTTGAGCATTATTTGCCGCGAGGTGCCGGGGATTCTTTACCCCAAACTATAGCGGGGCAAGTTGTCGCTTTGGCGGATAGGTTGGATACTTTGGTAAGTATCTTTGGGTTGGGAATGCTGCCGACAGGTTCTTCCGATCCCTTTGCTTTACGCCGTGCGGCGAATGCAGCGATTAATATCACTTGGGCAGCAGATTTACCGATTAATTTGTATCAATTGTTGCAAAAAATCGTGGCTGATTTTGTTGCCAAATATCCCAAGACAAAAGCGGAGGAATTAGTGCGGCAATTGCAGGAATTCTTCTTGCAACGCATCCGCAATCTCCTACAAGATGAGCGAAATACTGATTATGACTTGGTGAATGCAGTTCTGGGAGAAAACGATCCGGAGTATACAGAACGAGCGTTAAAAGATTTATTGGATGTACGCGATCGCGCTTTATTCCTCCAAACAATTCGCAATAATGGCAAGCTGAATGAAATCTACGAAACTGTCAACCGTTCGACTCGCTTAGCAGCACAAGGCGATTTAGATAAAGCCCAGTTGAACCCAGAGGCGGTGGTGCGTCCAGAACTATTCCAGAAAGCATCAGAACAAGCTTTTTATGATGCTTTAGTGCAGATAGTTCCACAAACTCAAGCATCTCAAGAACAGCGAAATTACCAGCTATTAGTGGATGGTTTGGCGCATATTGCTCCTACTGTTAGCAGTTTCTTTGATGGTGCTGAAAGTGTTTTGGTAATGGATGCCGATCCCAATATCAAGCGCAATCGTTTGAATATATTGGGGTTATTGCGGAATCATGCGCGGGTTTTAGCAGATTTTGGGGCAATTGTGAAGAGTTAGTAAGAAAGAGGTAGGTTGGGTTGAGGAACGAAACCCAACACTAAAATGGGTTTGATGGGTTACTCTTCGAGAAGGCTAAAGCCTTACGGCATGAACGCGCCTACGCTTATGCTCTACCCATCCTACAAATATTAGACCCATCTACTTAGCGCTATAGAGTGCGAAGGAAGAATCAGGAAGGAGGGAAATGAGTTTTTAAATACCGCGATCGCGGTATGATACAGGATTGCTAAACTAGGGACTTTGCACTGCTATTTAGTCTATGCCCATCGCTCATATTATCGGTTTGGGAAAATCGGGAATTGCCGCTGCACGGTTGTTAAAACGGGAAGGTTGGGAGGTGACGATTAGCGATCGCAACTCGTCCGAAAATCTCCGCCAAGATCAACAACAGCTTGCCAATGAGGGAATTACCGTGAAGTTGGGCTATTCCTTGGAACTCAACGGTTCCGATTTGCCCCAGCTGATTGTCGTCAGTCCCGGCGTTCCTTGGGATGCGCCGATATTAGGAGAAGCGAGGAAGCTGGGTATAGAGACAATTGGAGAAATAGAACTGGCTTGGCGACATCTCCAATCTTGTCCTTGGGTAGGCATTACTGGCACTAACGGCAAAACTACTACGACAGCTTTAGTTGCGGCGATTTTTCAAGCGGCTGGTTTCCATGCTCCCGCCTGCGGCAATATCGGCTATGCTGCTGGTGAGCTAGCGTTGGCAAAGCCTCCAGATTGGGTAATTGCCGAACTCAGCAGCTATCAAATCGAGTCTTCTGCTACAGTTGCACCCAAAATAGGGGTTTGGACAACCTTCACACCAGATCACCTCAGCCGTCATAAAACCCTAGAAAACTACTACAACATTAAGGCACAGCTACTGAGTCAGTCTCAGCAGCAAGTGTTGAATGGAGACGATCTGGAACTGCGAAAAACTGCACGCGATCGCTTTCCCAATGCTTACTGGACAAGTGTGAAAGGTAAAGCCGATCTGATTCGTGAAAAAGGTTTCTACATCGAAGACGGTTGGGTTGTAGAGACGCCAAATTTGGCATCTCTACCAGGTGAAAAGATTGTGCAAGCATCGGCGTTGCGGATGGTGGGAGAACACAATCTGCAAAATCTGCTGATGGCGGTAGCGGCGGCGAGACTGGCGGGAATTGAGAAAGAGGCGATCCAAGAAGCGATCGCTAATTTCCCCGGCGTTCCCCATCGCCTGGAACACATCCGCACGCTAGCAGGAATCGACTTCATCAACGACAGCAAAGCCACAAACTACGACGCCGCCCAAGTCGGATTAGCTTCCGTCAACAGTCCCGCGATTTTAATTGCTGGTGGTGAAGCCAAAGCGGGTGATGACACCAGTTGGCTAGAGACGATTCAAGCCAAAGCCACCGCCGTATTACTCATCGGTGACGCCGCATCTGCCTTTGCCAAGCGACTGCAACACGTTGGCTATTCCAGTTACGAAAGTGTGCAAACGATGGAGAAGGCTGTCCCCAGAGCGGCTGAATTAGCTCAAGCTCATCATGCTAAAGTTGTCTTACTTTCTCCTGCCTGTGCCAGTTTTGATCAATACCAAAACTTTGAGCAACGGGGCGACCATTTCCGCCAACTTTGCCTTGAGTTACTGTAGCAATTAAACAAGTTGAGCCGTCAATTCTTTAACATCTAGCTGATAGCAAGGGATTGTATCCGATAGAATTGCACTGACTATCATACTCGTATGAATTTGTAGCTGAGCATAAGGCAGCGCTTCAAACAAAAGGCGTTCTTTTGGAAAAACAACCCGTTCAAAGTACCAATTTGGGATATTCGCAATCCGAGCAATCTGAATTTTTCTGGTGGAATTAATATAACAGCAGAGAATTCTATCAGAACAATTGGAAGGTAAAGAATCAAGTATCTGAGTCATAACTATCTGTTTTTGTAAGGCTGAGGATTAATGAATATTGCTTGGTCTGGGAACTCCTATCAATTTTGTTGATAGCCCGTTGATTGATTAAGTTGTCAGTTAATCGGTTAAAAATTTTCTCATCAGGCATTTTTGCCCCAGCCAAATTTGCGCCATTCAAGTCTACTCCAATTAGAATAGCTCCCAGCAAATTTGCTCCAGTCAAGTTGGCTCGATTTAGTTTCGTCCCCCTTAAATTGGCATTACAGAGATTTGCTTGATTCAAATGTGCCCGACTCAAATCTGCCAAAGTTAGGTTGGCGTCAGTTAAGTTTGCCTCACATAAATTCGCCCCCATTAAATTTGCCGCAATCAGGTTTGCCTCACTCAAATCTGCTGCACGCAGGTTAACTCCTTTTAGGTTTGCCCCGATCAACTTGGCTCGATGAAAATTCCTCTTCCCGGCTGCATATTGCTTGAGAAGTTCATCAACATCCATAATCCTTAACCCACTTATAAGTTGCACCAAAAAAAAGCTCCTCAAAAACCACAACAACATTCACTTTTTAGTTGAAAATCGAAGCAGAATTGGCTCTAAAATTTACAACCTTCGGCTGTTATTTATAATTTGCTGTTGCAGTCATTTCTTCCCAGGAGAGACGTTGAGGGAGAGGTCTGTCGGGTCAAGTCTTGGCTTAAGTGGGTAGGTGATTGTTTTACATCAAGATTAAACTGAGCAACAGTCATTTTGTTGTATTCGTCCTGCATAAATTCATACAGCATCCAAAACCATTTATCTCGATATGGCGTCCCTTGAGGACATTCTGAAGCCATTTTAAAGGAATCTCTCATTGATACTAGAAACCCATATTTATTTACGTCTTCTTCCTGTAGACACTTCCTCCGCCAATAGCTTGTAAGAGTATCTAAAGTAGCTTCGTTAAGCAGATAAATCTCTTTGTTTTGACTCATATTGAATTTTTCAACAGAATTTGTTGTCCTGAATAAACTGCTTTGAATAATCTCCGAAAATTAACTAATTAGATAGATGAAGAAGCAGCATAGCAGATGCTTTTTTAGTTGGAGATTGTTCGCTTAACGTTGGTTACAGTAACTTCTTTCTATCTGTCGTAGTTGTAACCCTGACTTAACTTTTGCAAGAGTTTTTAGATTTGGCATTTCCTGGTAGCAATGACTACAAAACCAGTAAACTTTCCCCAAACCAATATGGCGGACTAAGGAGTGAGAACAGCAAGGACAAAAAGACATATTTATTTCCTATTGAAGCTCTTTTGGGCAAGTTAAAACGAAAAGGTGAAAAAAATGGGAAGAAGTAAAGTTGGATGTTCAAACTCTATTTCTGTAAAATAACACCCAAAAGTGAAGAAGTCGGGAAGAAGTAAAGTTCAATTTAATTAACGTAACAATTCTTAATGACAGAGGATCCTATTGGAGGCGATAACCTACGCCATAAACGGTTTCAATCAAATCAGCGGGAGCGCCTGATGCTTGCAGTTTCCGCCGTAAATGCTTAATGTGAGCCTTGACTGTCTCTTCTTGAGGTGTCTCTTCAGGCTGCCAAAGGCGTTTGAGAATCTCATCTCGCCTCAATATGCAGCGACCCTTTTGCAGGAACAGTTCTAGTAAGCCACACTCTTTGGCGGTCAAATCTAGAGGTTGAGCGGCATAGGTGGCTTCAAAGGTAGCCGGATTGAAGCGCAAGTCTCCCCACTTCAACACCGACTGCAAAGCCGAACCCTCTGAGTACATTAATGTCTTGGTAGAAGCTAATAGCTTTGTCAGTTTTTCTCGCTCTTGTCTGAGTTTGATTAGGCTATCTTGTTGGGTTTTTAGGAGTTTTTCTTGTCTGATTAGAGCTTTTTGTTGAGCTTCCTGGTTTTTTTGCCTTATAAGTCGGTTTTTTTGGCTTGTTTTCTGTGCTTTTTGTTGTCTTACGCTATCTTTTGATTGATTGAGAGAGCTATCGGCATCGTTAATATTGAGAGAATTCATCTGTCTCCGGTGTAAAACGAAGCTACACTAGCTAAGTAGAAATTGGGTTATCTAGAAATTTGTAGACCTCAATCGCCGCGATCGCATAGACCTACTTTTTGACGTTAGACCCAAAAAGTGAAAATCTTGGGTAATTGTGTAATTTACGCGATCGCCGCTAGACTTCTCCATCCGGTTTGCGATCGCCATCGCTTCGCTTAGCGCTGCTTAAACTTGAGAGTACTGTTTCAGGCGATAGCCCAAACCGTAAACCGTTTCAATCAAATCAGTCGGGGCACCGAGGGCTTGCAATTTCTGCCGTAAACGCTTGATATGGGTCTTAATTGTTTCTTCTTGAGGGATTTCTTCAGCCGACCAAAGGCGATCGAGAATAGCACTCCGACTCCACACACGGCAACCATTTCGCACTAACAACTCTAGTAAGCGATACTCTTTTGCAGTCAGCGGCAGAAGATAACCGGCATAGGTGACTTCACAGGTAGCCGTATTACAGCACAAGCTTTCCCATTCAAGTACAGGCGGCACGGTTATAGTGCTTCGGCGCAGTAAAACACGGATGCGAGCTAATAACTCTTGCAGGTCAAAGGGGTAAACGACATAATCATCTGCGCCTGCATCTAGTACCATTACCTTCTTAGCAACGCTATCCTGGGTCGTCACAATTAGGATAGGTGTGCGATCGCCCATGCGCCGCATCTGTTGACAAAAGCTGATATTGTCCAACTTCAGCAAGGACAAATTTAAGATAATCAAGTCGTAGGGAAAAATTTGCGATCGCTCCCATCCTGTTTGACTATCGGGGGCAAAATCAACTACATAATTTTGGTCAACAAGCGCTTGTTTCAGGGTTTTAGCAAGGTATTGCTCGTCTTCCACTAGCAGAATTCTCATTAAGAGCTTCACTTAAAAGTGAAAAACTAGGGAAAAAGCCGGGGATTTCTCTAGAGTATCACTGACGAGTTTGTTAAAGCATCCATCTTTAGCACAAGATGAAAAGAATGTCAATAATCTTGGACAAAATTGCCAGTTATTGCCGAAAATTGTAGCCAGATGATTGTGAGGAGGTGGATGGATCGGATTCCAGGCGATCGCTCTCCAACAGTTGAGTTGTGGCGATCGCAACGATCTGGGCGACTCCTTGAAAGAACGGTCGATCCAGAGTGGTGGGCGTATCGCTGGGCTGATGGTAGTGAGGGGTACGCAGATTCGCCGTATCGGTCAACAGTACTGCACCCACTCCCCGATACCAGAACGGCGCATGATCGCTACGCAACACATCGGGGGTCATGATGCCTTTTAAAGGTACGGGTAGGGTGAGAACGGCAGGTAAGCCGGGTTGAGCGGACTTTTTAAAAGCGTCTAGCAGTGGCAAGTGTTCTGTGTCGCCGACGACCGCCAGAAAGTCGCCTTTATCGGTGGGTGGAGTGATGGGCAAACCAGAGGGAAGTTTCTGGCAGCCGGGGGTGTAGCAAGCATAGCCCACCATATCCATGACGATGACGCCGCGCAGGTTATCTAAATTCGTCTGCTTTGCTGCAAAGGCAAGACTGCCCCGGAGTCCCAATTCCTCTTGGTCAAAGAATGCCAATTGTAACGTCCGGGGAGTGGGGCGGGAACCGAAAAGACGAGCCATTTCCAGAATTACGGCAACGCCGCTGGCATTGTCATCGGCACCAGGAGAACCGAGAACGGTGTCGTAATGGGCTGCGATGAGAACGGTGCCTGCTTTCTTGTCGGTGCCTTGGCGAGTCGCAACGACGTTGACGCCGCCCTCGAAGGGTTGTAATTTGGGCGACCAACCCAATTTTTTGAGAGATTGGGTGAGATATTTGCGGGTGCGATCGCGTTCTGTCTTGGTGTAGCGCTGAAAGTTTAATGCTTTGACGTGCGCCATCAGCCGCTTTCCGTCTACATTCGGGGCGTTGACGGGTTTCTCAGACGCCACTGCCACGTCGAAATGCTGGACTGGAGGTGCTGGAGTGCTTTCTACCCGGCTTTCGATGACTGGCTGCGATCGCTGCTGGAAGAATTCATGGCTGCTGACGACGACGGCGATCGCTACCAGTGCTAACACCGAGACTATCCATTTCCTCATGTTTCTACCTAAAATTACGGTTTGTTTATCGCCGTCCCCCTTCCAGACCTAGAATAACGACTGAGGGAGTTGGGTCGATTCCAGCTTTCGACCGAACCAGCCGCTCTTCGAGGTTTCTAATAAACAAACACAATGTTGGATTTGTTGCTAGTTATGGCTCTGGGATTTTTGGGGAGTTTTGGTCACTGTGTGGGAATGTGTGGCCCTCTCACCGTAGCGTTTTCCCTTTCCCATCAGCAAAATACCGCCCCTAGCTGGCAGCAACAACTATATTTTCACGGGCTATTAAATTTGGGGCGGATCGTCAGTTATACCCTGACGGGTGTTGGACTGGGGGCGCTGGGTTCTCTATTAATTGCCGGAGGGCAGCTGGCGGGGATCGGGAGTGACTTGCGACGCGCGATCGCTATTTTCACCGGACTGATGCTGATCTGGTTTGGCTTGGCGCAGATTAAACCAGATTTCTTGCCTCGGTTCCCGATTTTACATCCCCTCAAGGAAGGCATCTGGCACAATCGTCTGAGCGCCGCAATGGTCAAGTTGTCGCTGAAATCGAGCCAGCCGCCGCCAAGAATGGCATCCGCAAGCGATCGCCCCTCCTTAACACCGGCTTTATTAGGGCTGGTTTGGGGTTTAATTCCCTGCGGATTCTTGTATGCGGCTCAACTCAAGGCAGCGGAAACTGGCAATCTCTGGATGGGGGCAGCAACTATGCTCGCTTTTGGGCTGGGAACGCTGCCGATGATGCTGGGCGTCGGAGTGTCGGCATCTAAATTAAGTGCTGACAAACGCAGCCAGTTGTTTCGGTTGGGCGGTTGGGTAACGCTGACCATTGGCATCCTCACCCTGATGCGAACCGGCGACACAATGGTAGATTACACGGGACACGCGGCGTTACTTTGTTTGATGCTGGCGCTGATTGCCCGCCCGATTAGCCGCTTCTGGTCACAATTGTTACATTACCGCCGCGCCTTGGGAGTGGGAGCTTATGTGTTGTCCCTTGCCCACACCTTACATATGGTAGAGCATACGCTGAACTGGAATTTCAACGCGGTGTTTTTTATGTTGCCGGTGCATCAATGGGGGATGGGCGCGGGAGCGATCGCATTGGCATTAATGACTCCAGCGGCAATCACCAGTTTTGACCGGATACAGAAATCTTTAGGCAAACGCTGGCGACAGCTTCATCTGCTGGGCATTCCAGCGTTTCTCCTGTGTGTGATTCATGCGGTGCTAATCGGTTCCCATTACCTCGGTACTTTAGAGGGGACTTGGGCGAATCAGCTTGCTGTTGTGCTAGTGGGAATGGTGGCGTTGGGTGTATTACTGGTGCGAGTTCGCTGGATTTGGTCACTGTTTTCACTTGAAAAATTATATGTCCCTCCTCCCCAGTCTCGGTAAAAGTCTCAGAAGATCCCCCGTGGATAAGATACCGTTGGCGGATTTTAAAAACCTAATCCCGCAATCCCCTTCCCTCGCCTACGGTGTACACACAAGTCTTTTTGAACTTGCCAGTCCCGTTTTGATCCCCCCAACCCCCGCGCTAACGCGCCGCTATAGCGCGTTAGCGCATGGCTTCGCTAACGCTAGAAAAAAGGGGGGAAATCAAGTCAAAGTCCCCTTTTTTAAGGGGGATTTAGGGGGATCGATCAACGTTTTGCCACTTAACCAAAGATGTGTGTACACGGTAGATCCCCTCGCAGGGAAGGGAGAAAACGTAGAGACGCGATTAATCGCGTCTCTACACAGTCGAGGAGGAGTTAGGGAGGGGTCAAACTCCTTACAAATTGACCAACCGTATCTTAATCAGAAGGGTTGGGGGAATCGCGGGTATTTGTTGCAGACAATCGGTGAAACGGTGTTATTCCTGACACTACTGGTTACACCCGCTGCTGCCCATAAGGTGCAGATTGCCGAAGATGTGGGCGGCACCCTGCACATCGAACCCAATGACAACCCCAAAGCTGGAGAAGCTTCTCTTACCTGGTTTGCACTCACTCGCCAAGGGGGTCAAGTCATCCCCTTGCAGCAGTGTAATTGCCAGTTAACCGTCTACTCTGAACCCCGCACCCCAAACGCCTCACCCGTCTTTTCACCCCCGCTCAAAGGCATTTCAACAGAAAGCTATCAAGGCATTCCGGGTGCCGAGATTGTCTTCCCCAAGCCGGGGACTTATCAGCTACAACTCAGTGGAACACCCGCATCGGGAGCGAATTTCCAGCCGTTTGAGCTGAAATTTCCTGTTACTGTGGCAGCAGGGACGGCGGTACCAAAAGCCAGTCAATCTAGCCAGCCATCTAGTCAGGAGCAAGTTCCTGCCAATAGCTTAGCTTCGGCTAGCGCAAACAGCTTCAAATCCGCTAGCGCGATGATCGCTTTGTTCGTAATTCTCGGACTGGGAATCGCTTGGCTTGTCTGGCGGCGAGGAAAGTGAAGACGCTGGGAGACATTTTGAGGCGATGTGCAATTTTCCCCAATGTAAAATCCCACCCGATGCTTCTTGTCTTAGAAGCATCGGTGGGACGGATGCGATCTATGGCGGTTTTCACTTGAGTGCATACAACTCGGAACCTCACCCCCAACCCCTCTCCGTAAACCGAGAGGGGGGAAGATTGAACTCCTCCCCGTGAACGGGTAGGGGGAGGGGTGGGGTTAAACTTAATAGGTGCCGTCTTCGTACTCTGGCGCTTTGGTTTTTTCAGGAATGTTTAGGCGGGGTGCTTTGTAAGGCTCTGGCTCCTCGGCATCGTCCCAAACATCTTTCTCTTCGTATTCGTCTTCTTCGTACTCCTCGTCGTCGTATGGCTCAGATTCCGCATCAGGTCGATCTTCATAGCGAACGCCCCGCGTTTCGGTTGTCGCCTCGCTCCAGTTATCCTCTTCGTCGTCTTCTTCGTAATAAATGGATTCGGCTTGGCGCTTGCGAATTGGCTCTGGTTCTGGTTCGTCCCACTCGTCCTCATCCCAGCGGTTTTCAACGACAGGGGTAGAAGTGCGAATTGGCGTTACTGTCGGGGTGCGAACGGGGATGCCAGTTCCCAGCTGCTTGTCCGATGCCACCGTCGGCTGGAAGTAAGCTTCCTCATCTTCCCGATCCCAAGGCGCTCTGCCAATGCCCAGACGCTCCAAAACGCCCACCGTTAGCTGAACCAGACGCTCTTCGGAGCCTTCAAATACAATTAATCTATTCGGACCACTGCTGACAATTTCCTCAATCGGCAGCTCATAGGTGCTAATCACCTGGTCGGGAATTTGCGGTAGCCCCAAAGATGCCACGATCAATGAGTAAACTTTGCCACTGTCAGGATCGAACTTGAAACTCCGGACTCTCCCTAGAAGTTCGCCCGTTTCCGTAATCACTTCGCTGTTGATCAGGGTGCTGTAGGCATCAATGTCGATATCTTCAATAACATTGTCATCTTCAACCAAGATCACATCGCCCATCTGACGGATGCTATTGAGGAGCATATACCGGGGCATTCCAGCAATCGAGAGCAGGTTGTCTCGCAAACCGAGCGCTACAACCTTGCGCTGATCGATGTCTACCAATAGCTCCTTGACAACACCCACGCGCTTACCAGTGTCGCGGGTGATGACTTGGGTATTTAAAATGTCGGAGCGTTGACGGATTTGTTCAGATGTCATTGGAGGCCGAATCCCGATCTCGAATCCTATTAGTTACTCATACTAATTCAAATCATACAGACTCTTTTTGAGACTGCAATTTTAGTCCCAAAACTTGGGTGTAAGCTCCTCGCGCCTGAGTGACGCCGATCGTGCGTTCAGATGACTCAATCATAGGGCGTCGGAGACTCACAACAATAAACTGCGCCTGCATCGCTTGTTGTTTAATCATTCTAGCTAATCGCTCTACGTTTGCCCCATCCAAAAACATATCGACTTCATCAAAAGCATAGAATGGCGAGGGACGGTAGTGTTGCAGGGCAAAGATGAAACTCAGGGCGGTGAGGGATTTTTCGCCGCCGGACATGGAAGCAAGCCGCTGTACGGGTTTGCCTTTGGGGTGTGCAACGAGGTTTAAACCTCCGGCGAAAGGATCTTCAGAATCGTCGAGTTGTAAGTAACCATCGCCATCGGAAAGTTCGGCAAATATTGACTGAAAGTTTTGATTGACTGCGTCGAAGGCTTCTTGGAAGGCGCGGCTTCGGAGGGTGGTGAAATTTTCAATTCGCAATAACAATTCGGTGCGTTCTGCTTCTAATGTTGCTACTTTCTGAGTGAGTTCCTCCAATCGTGTGGTGGTACGTTCGTATTCTTCTAACGCCAGCATATTGACGGGTTCCATTGCTTGCAGGCGTTTGGCGATCGCGCGCATTTCTTTTTGCAATTGTTCGAGTTGAGCCGTTAACGAGTCAAAGGCGATCGCTTCTGTCTCAGTAGAACCAGGATTGACAAGCATTGGCACTTCTGGTACCGGATCGGGTAATTCCGCCTGTTGTGCTTCTAGCTGCGGTTGCACGGTGGCTAAGGCTTCCCGGTGCTGTTGTTGGGTTTCTTGGAGTTTTTGCAGTTGCCATTCCAGCTGCTGTTGGGAAAGATGACGCGATCGCAGTTCTTGTTCTGAGCGATCGCGTTGTTGTTTAATTTCCCCTAATCTCTCTTCTTGCTGTTTTAATGCAGCTTGCGTTTGGGCAATTTGAGTGCTGAGTGCTAAGTGCTGAGTGCTGAGTGCTGTTAACTGATTTTGTTGCTCTATCTGTTGTGTGCGATACTCTTGCAAGCGCTGTTGAGATTCTTGGATTTTTTCTTGCGATCGCTGTTGCTGATTTTCCAAATCTTTTAATCTTTGCTCGGCAACACGAAGCGCTTTTTCCCGTTCTTGCAGCTGTTGTTCGCCGGTTTTAATCGTCGCCTGAATTTGTTGCCATTCGCTAGAAGTTTGGGATTGTTCTAATTCTGCTAAAGCTTGCCGCAATTGTTGCAGTTGTGCTTCCTGCGCCGGTAATTCGGCATCGAGAGAGGCTAAGCGAGACTCAGCGGTGTTAAATTCTTGGGTATTTTTAGAAAGAAGCGATCGCGCTTGTTCCGCTTGGGCAATTAAATTCTTAATTTCTTTGTGCAACTGTTCGCATTGCAGTTCTTGTTCCCGCCGTTTCGCCTTCGCCTCCGTCAATTCTTGACTCAGATGCTTTGCTTTTGCGGTCAGAGAATTGATAATCTCACCACAACGCTCTAAAATTCGCTCAATCTCTTGCAAGCGATTTCTTAACGCTGCTGCTTCCGCTGATTCTGCCGCGTCAGCCGTCCCAAAATGCAGCCCGGAACGTTGATTGCTACTGCCACCCGTCATCGCACCGCTGCTTTCCAACAGTTCCCCATCCAGGGTGACGATCCGATGCTGCCCCAAGTGACGACGCGCATCATTGAGCGTTTCAAAGATAACGGTGCTGCCGAAGACGTAGGCGAAGATATCCCGATACCGAGCCTCACAGTCAATCAAATTCACCGCATAGTCAATAAATCCATTGGCATAACTCAGGGCTACGGTTTGGGAAAATCGCGGCGGCTGAATTTTATTCAGGGGTAAGAAGGTGATCCGCCCTGCCCGTTTTTGTTTCAGCAGTTCGATTCCTGCCGCTGCCACGCCATCATCTTCTACCACCAGATTTCCCAGACGCCCACCAGCAGCGGTTTCCAGTGCCAGCTGATAGCGGGGTTCCACGCGCCCTAGCTGGGCAACTAAGCCGCAAACGCCGGGTAATCCAGATTGCAGAATCACTTTGGTGGCGAAGGTGCCTTGCGCTTCTTGCTCGGCTTGGGCTTGAGCTTCGAGTTTATCCAGTTGGCGCTGTTTGTCCCGTTGCTCTTGCAGCAGTCGCTTCTGAGTCTCTTGCTGGATTTGCAGTTCGTGTTCGGCGGCTGCCAGAGATTGCTCTAAGGATGCGATTTCTTGGGCATAATCATTGAGTTGTATTTCAAAATCAGCCAATCGAGACTGTTTTGTGGTATTATCTGGCTCAATTGTTTGTAAAAGCTGGCTTTGCTCCTCAATTTGCCGCCCCAAGTTGGCATAACGTTCTCTCAGTTGCGCTTGCTCTGTCCGTTGCGGTTCAACGGTTTGCAGTAAAGTTTCGATTTGGCGGTTGAAGAGCGTTTGTTGCTGTACCCAAGCTTCCGAGGCGGCTGCGATCGCGCTGGCGGCTTCCCGTCTCTGCTCTAAAACTTGCTGCGCTTCATCCCGTGCGGCGCGTAGAGAGGCGAGCGATCGCGTCTCTACATCGTTCTCCTCACTCAGATGTTGCAGCGTTTGCTGGTGTTGTTGAAAACTTCGCTCCTCTTGTTCTATACTCGCTGTAGTATTCTGAGCCGCTGTTTCTAACTCGCGCTGCTGGCGTTGAGACGCACGCCGTTCCGCTTCCTGAGTCGCAAGCACCGATTGCAAAGCTAGGAGTTCTTCTTCCCCCAAAGCTTTCACACGGGCATTCAGTTGGTCAAGTTCTGCCGTTGTTTGCTGGATTTGAGCGTTGAGGGCAGTCAGTTGGGTGGTTAACTCAACGGAAGTGCGATCGCCTGCTGCGATTTGCTCCTTGAGGCGTTGCTCTTGTTGTTGAAGACTTCGCCATTTCAGCACAGCTTCCCACTGTTCTTTCTGCTGAAGTTCTGCCCGAAGCTTTTGGTATTTTTCAGCTTTGATGCGATCTTGAGATAAGCGATCGCGTTGGGCAACCAGTTCCGCCTCCACAATGCGACAGCTATCTTCCCGTTCCTTAACTGAATCTAGCGTCTCCTTCGCCTGCACAATTTTCCGATCGAACGTCGCCACTCCAGCCAATTCATCAATAATTTCCCGCCGTTCTCGCGGGTTCATAGAAATAATCCCGGTGACATCCCCTTGCAGCACCACGTTGTAGCCTTCTGGATAAATCCGCAGGCGGTTCATTTGTTCGTGAAGTTCCGTGAGGTTGCAGGATGCGCCGTTGATGTAGTAATTCGACGTGTACGTGCCTTGCTGAGTGACTCGCAGCTTCCGCGTCACACTCCATTCTGAGTTATCATTTCTCCCTCCCTTTTTAAGGGGGGGTAGGGGGGGATCGTCATCCCCATTTTTAAGAGGGGGCTGGGGGGGATCGTCAAGATTTCCTCCTTGCCCATTCTGCGTTTCCTCCTCCTCTGAGAAGGCATCCGGTACATCCGACAAATCAAACGTCACCGTAACGCTAGCTTCCACCGTGCCGCGATGGGTTTGGTTGTGATTCACCAAATCTGGCAAGCGTTCCGCCCGCATTCCCTTGGAACTGGCGAGTCCGAGGCAAAACAGCAGCGCATCAAGGATATTCGACTTCCCCGAACCATTGGGGCCAGAAACCACGGTAAACCCCGGCAGCAACGGAATTGAGGTGGTGCCGCCGAAGGATTTGAAGTTACTGAGTTCCACTCGCTTGACATAGACCATAGGCGCTGGTCAATTAGGCTGTTCAGGTAGGTACAAGTGTATCAGTGTAATGATTCTCAACAGGTTAGCACGGGGAATCGGTGGATGAAAGATGATCGAACCGCAGAGGGCGCAGAGAACGCAGAGGAAGGGAGTAGCGGCGAATTTGGTTGTCTGGGTATAGTGCGATTATGCCCAGATCGAGGTGGCGATCGCTTCATTCACGATTTACTGCGCGTTTCATAGCGTGTAGCGAAATATTTCATCCCAATGTCTTGACTTTTAAAGAAATTTAGTTATTTTTTTAAAATAGCCAATTTCTGGATGTATCCTTGCTTGTGTCTATTATTTTTTCACTTTTATCTAACAATGTATACACTAGGAAACCAGCCAGATCAACAACAAACAATGTATTGGTTGCGCTGGCTAAATCAAAAACTACAAGCTGAATCTAAAACTGAGTTTGCACTTGAAGAAATACAGCCTAAATGGTTAGATAAAAACGCTCAGAAGTGGTTCTATCGCATTGGTTTGGGGCTGATGCTTGGACTGACAATTGGGATGATTTATCTGTTAATCGGTCTAGTAATAGGTGGTCTGATGTTTGGGCTGATGGTTGGTCTAATGCTTGGACTAGCGTTGGGACTAATGTCTGGACTCCTAATAGGCGCAACTGCTGTGATAAGTTTGGCACTTCTAAGTGGGCTGGGTAATGAAATAAAACCTGTGGAAGCGATTACCAAATGGTCTTGGGAAAAAGCTAAAAAGCGGATAGGCTTAGCTTTGTGGACAGGGCTTGGTACTGGAGTGAGTATAGTAGTTCATTCTGGAGAATTTGTTAGCGGGCTAGTTGTAGGGTTGATTATGCTATTGATTAGCATATTAATCATTGGATTTAGTGGTTCTGAAAATAAGTCTAGAACTATTCCAAATCAGCTGATTTGGGAATCAGCAAGAAATACCGTAATTTTTACTTTCATTGGTGCGTTATTCGGTGGAATCGGGACAGTATTGCTTCAGCTAATAACCCAACATTCAGTAGAACCAATCTCAGTAATGATGGCTGCGTCTATCTTTGGAATAGGATTGGGAATGTTTTGGGGTGGAATGACTTGCATTCAACATTTTGTACTGCGTCTAGTTCTATGGCAAAGTGGCGCGATTCCCTGGAATTATGCCCGTTTTCTTAATTATTGTACTGAGCAAGGATTTTTAGAAAGAAAAGGCGATCGCTACCGTTTCACTAATGACTTGCTGCAATCTGATTTTGCCAAAATGTAACTCTATCATTCTGAGCAGAGTCCTGAGCGATAGTGAAGGAACGGCGCGAAGAATGACATCCATTGAAATATGCCGCAGATCGATAGTTTCTGTAAGGAGTGAGAGGATGCGATCGCTTCATTCACGACTTGCTAAGAGAACACTTTACCAAAATGTAAGAGCATTTCATAAATAGATAAACAGGTAAGCTATGCAACTAGAAGATTATTTCGACTTTCAGCGTCCCGATGATATTCGGTTGAAAGGTACACGGGTAGGAATTGAAACTATTCTCTATGATTTCATCCATCGGTGTCGGACTCCAGAGGAAATTGCCCAAAGTTATCCATCAGTCACACTAGAGCAGGTCTATGCGACTATTCTTTATTACTTGCATAATAAAGAAGCAGTCAGCGCTTACATAGCTGATTCGCTAGAACATGGTCATAAAATGCGAGAAGAACAGCAACGCAATCCTTCACCCGTTGTTGTCAAACTCATGAAACTAAAAGCTGAACGAGGGGCAATGAAGAAAGTAAATGAGTCTGAAATATCTGCTGGATGAAAATGTTGATAAAGTCTATCAGCGTCAATTTATCAGGCAAAATCCCAGCTTAATTATGTGGGTGGTTGGCGATCCTGGCGCTCCCCCTAGAGGCACGCTAGACCCGGAAATATTGTGCTGGTGCGAGGAGCATAACTTTGTATTGGTGACAAATAACCGCAAATCTATGCCTGTACATTTGGCTGACCACATTGCACAAGATCGTCACGTACCTGGGATTTTGATATTGAATGATAAGCTCAGTATTAGTCAGACTATTGATGAGTTAATTCTGATTGCTGAGGGGTCTTTTAATGATGAGTATCAAGACCAAATTATTCACCTACCACTTCCTGAATATCGCTAATGTCTATTGATGGTTGATACTATGACTGAGCGATCGCATCTTTGTCCCTCCACAATTTAACGCGATCGCTTTACCAGTAACCCATATATAATAATAGTTATAATTTTTATTAAAAACTCCCAATAAATCGATGACTGCTAATCTAGACGCCAAAAATCTAACCTTGAGAGATGTTCATCGTCTTTTAAAAATTGAAGAGCATTTGAATGGCTCAATTACATCATTACTAGCGCTGGAACCTTTAACAGAATTTGAACACCAGGAGGTTCTAAAAATCCGCAATTTATTCCGCGATTACTACACAGAAGGGAAAATTTCCGAGGGGCAAGTTAAATTTTTATTTGTGGCTCGGTTGATGTGGTTGGCTGGATTTTATCAGCCTAGTATTAAGATAACCTTAGAAGAGGGTATTGCTGATATTTCCATCGAAGATGAAGAAACCATCATCAAAGGACGGATGGATATCTTGGCAGTCAATAAAACTCAAGCAAGAACAACAGATACACTTTTCTGGATTTTGGTGATTGAAGCTAAAAACAGTAGTGTTAACGCATTGGAGGGTTTACCTCAATTGCTCGCTTATGCCTATAAAAGTCTAGAACATCAACAATCGGTTTGGGGACTGACAACGAATGGAATGGATTATCGTTTTGCGTATCTCCAGCAAGGTACTCCCCCAACTTATCAACTATTGCCAGCACTGAACTTGATTGACTCTGAACCTTCAATCGAGTTGCTGCAAGTTCTGAAAGCAATCTGCAAGTTACAAAACATTGCTTCGCCAGTTCCAGCAGTATCTTGAACTATGGTAGACGCGATCGCTCCCAGCTATGATGCTTGTATAGAATAACCAGCAACAAGTAACAGCGTGAAATTAGATGACACCGACGCTCTTAAATAACCGCTATCGCATCATTCGGGCGTTGGGAACGGGTGGGTTTGGCGAAACCTTTTTGGCGGAAGACACCCATATGCCTTCCCGTCGTATTTGTGTCATCAAGCAACTGAAACCTGTCACCAACAACCCCCAAGTTTATCAACTCGTAAGCGAGCGATTTCAGCGAGAAGCTGCCATTTTAGAGCAACTGGGTGAAGGGAACGAACAAATTCCTCGGTTGTACGCCTATTTTGAGGAACAGGAGCAATTTTACTTAGTTCAGGAGTGGATTGAAGGTTTCACCCTGAATCAAAAATTGCAACAGCAGGGACTTCTCAGCGAAAATTTAGTCAAGGAAATGCTAGCGAGTATCTTGCCAGTTTTGGATTATATCCACGCCAAAGGGATTATCCACCGAGATATCAAACCGAGCAATATTATTCTGCGACAACAGGATGACAAACCTGTTTTAATCGATTTTGGTATCGCCAAGGAAATCATTGATAGGGTGGTGGATGCCCAAGGCGACATCAGTCAATCGATTGCTGTCGGGACGCTGGGTTATATGCCCCCAGAACAAGCGGCGGGTAAACCTGTCTACGCAAGCGATATTTACAGTCTGGGGTTGACAGCGATTTATCTGCTAACAGGCAAACGTCCTCAAGACTTCCATATCAACCCTCAGACGGGCGAGATGATGTGGGATGCAGATGCCCTAGGATTTAGCCCCAATTTAGTAGAGGTTTTGGATAAGGCTGTGCGATGTCATTCGAGCGATCGCTATCCAGATGCCAAAGCCATGCTATCAGCTTTGCAACCTCACAACCAAGCCTTGCCACACGCCCAAAAGCTTCCAATATCTGATATAGATACGATTAACTTCGCACAGACACCAACCTTACCCCTTCCATCTGTTAGCCAAGAGAAATCAGAACCTAGAATCCCCCACAGTCGTCAGGAGTATCGCCATCGCCAGATATTGATCAATAAGGTCAAAAATTACTGGATAAAAGGCGTTCTTGAAACTTCATTACATGGCAAAGCCCTGATAGAACTCGGCTTAGAAAAACGCTTGGATGCCATCGATCGACCTTGGGGGATTGTGTGGGAAACTGCCGAGCAACCCAGACAAACTTTATCTAAAAATACCAGAGTTATCAACCTTTTCAATCAAATGGGAGAAGGGCGAACTTTATTAATTTTAGGCGATCCGGGTGCGGGAAAAACTACAACGCTTCTAGAACTCGCACGCGATCTCATTAATCTTGCCGAAAAAGATGTCAATCAGCCAATTTCAGTAGTATTTAATCTTTCTGCCTGGACAAATGCCAAAGAAAAAATTGCTGACTGGCTGATTCGAGAACTCAATACTAAATATCAAGTTTCTAAAGAAATTGGCAACAATTGGATTAGAGAGCAACAACTGCTGCTGTTACTAGATGGTTTAGATGAAGTCAGTGCCGAACGGCGGGAGCATTGTGTTGAGGCAATTAATCAATTTAGCCAAGAATACGGGCAAACTGAAATTGTTGTTTGTAGCCGCATCAAAGATTATGAATTGTTATCAAACCGCCTCCGATTTCAAGGTGCAGTCTTCATTCAACCCCTCACTCTAGAACAAATTTATCAATATCTAAAAAGTACAGGAACGGAACTAGCAGCGCTCAACACCACACTGCACGCAGATACGACACTGCAAGACTTAGCCAAATCTCCGCTAATACTCAGTATTATGACCCTCGCTTACCAAGGAATGTCAATTACTGACTTACCAGGTCTGAATTTAGAAGAACGCCGCCAACATTTATTTGATAAATATATTCAAAGAATGTTTGAGCGCAGAAGTGCGAATAGTCAGTATTCAAAAGAACAAGCAATGCACTGGCTAAGTTGGCTGGCACAAAGGCTAGTTCAAAAGTCACAAACGGTATTCTTAATTGAGCGAATTCAGCCTAGTTGGTTGCCCACAAACGGGCAAAAAAGAATGTATGCGATTACCATTGGTTTGCTTGTTGGACTGAGTGCGGCATTGGGGGCTGGCATAATTTCTGGGCACGCTGCGGGATTGCAAATTGGACTAATTGTTGGACTTATTGGTGGACTCTGTGGTTTTCTGGGTGCAGGGTTGATTTTTGGAGTGATTAGTAATCAAGTTAACCCAGTTGAAACGTTGAAGTGGTCTAGTGCAAAAGCAAAAGATAACCTGAAATCTGGGCTATTTGTTGGGCTGATTGCTGGGCTGATTTTGGGGTTAAGTAGTGGGCTAGTTTCTGGATTAGTGGTTAATCTCCATGCAGGGTTAACTGATAGTTTGATTTCCGGGCTACGGGGTGGTCTGGGTGCGTGGCTAATTTTTATATTGATGCGTGGGTTGATGGGGTCAGGAATCGAAACCAGTACAGTTCCGAATCAAGGGATTTGGCAGTCAGCCAGAAATGCAACGTTCTTTGCAATTGTAGGGATCTTGGGGTTAGGAATCATTGCTGGAGTGATAGGTATTCCCCTATTTTGGGCGCTAATTATTGGGTTATTTTTTGGAATGTTTGCAGCGGGTGAAGCTTGCGTGAAACACTTCGCTTTACGGGTCATTCTTTACTCCAATGGTTACATACCTTGGAACTACGCCCGTTTTCTAGACTGGGCGACTGAGCGCATTTTGTTACAAAAAGTTGGCGGCGGTTATATTTTTGTTCACCGATTGTTGTTAGAGCATTTTGCTCAGAAATAATTGTTTTTTGCAGTTGTAAATTTAGTTGGATAAACATTCATTTTTAATTACTTATAGTTTAAGTTCGTCAATAGCGATCGCTTTGTCTTTGTCCTTCACCTTTACAGTATTTATCAATCCCAACCAGAACGATTTCTTAGAGATTTCAATTTTTTGAATCAGTTTGTTTTGTAAGTTTATTCAACTCTTGACACTTAGTTTGAGCCTCTTTATACGCTTCTGAATAGTTTTTACCGCCCATTATTAAATTGCCGTAATATTCATGCGGTAAAGCATCATAAACAGGTAGTGCATCATCGTCTGGATAATCTTCCTTCGCTTCTTCTACTGCTGCAATAAGTTTTTTTACGGTTAAATGTTGTGCCGGAAAGTAGTAAAGTTCTTGAGAATTTTTATTGAGATGTGGCAGTGTTGGATCGATAATACAAGTATCAAGCTCAATCCAACCATGCTCAATCGGTTTACATGGCTTTTCATCCCGAACTAAAAAGCCTTGGACATACATACATCCTTCAGTTAACAATGCCGCTTTGTAAGCATTATTAAAGGAGTCTTTAGCTTTGCTTTTAATGCGTTCGGAAATTTCCTTGGAGAGAGTTTCATCTAATGGCTTGCTCATACAAAATCTTTAAAGAGGGTTGATATTTTGAGGTAATGAAATGGGGCGATCGCTACCAGGTAGCCATGAAAGCAGACAACAGTAACATCTCTAACATCGGACGCGATCGCTAACTGTTTCAATCGTGTAAAGACAGGGATACTGCGAAAGCCGAAAATTTGGATGCAGCCGGATTCCCTACTTAAAACTGCCGCAAAAAGCGCAAATCGCTGCTGTACATCCGGCGCACATCATCAATTTGATGCAGCACCATCGCAAAGCGCTCAGCACCAAAGCCAGCGGCAAAGCCAGTATAAACTTCTGGGTCGTAACCTACTTTCTTGAGAACATTGGGATCGACCATTCCGCAGCCCATCACTTCTAGCCAACGCCCTTGCCACTGCACATCCACTTCCGCAGAAGGCTCAGTGAAGGGGAAATAACTCGTCCGGAAGCGAATTGGCAACTCTGCGCCAAACATCTCCTCTAAAAACACTTTAATGGTGCCCTTGAGGTCGGTGAAGGTCAGTCCTTCATCCACTGCCAAAATTTCGATCTGATGGAAGACTGCCGAATGGGTAGCATCGACAGTATCCCGACGGTAACAGCGTCCGGGTGCGACAATCCGAATCGGCGGCTCATTTTCTTCCATGTAACGAATCTGCACCGAAGAAGTATGAGTTCGCAGCAGATTACCATCCGGCAGGTAGAAAGTATCCTGCATATCGCGGGCGGGGTGGTCGGCGGGAGTGTTCAGCGCCTCAAAGTTGTAGTAGTCTGTCTCCATTTCCGGGCCGTTGGCGACGGTGTAGCCGAGTCCGACGAAGATATCCACAACCCGGTCGATCGTGCTGCTGAGGGGGTGCTTGCGACCGAGGGAACGGTAAACTCCCGGCATGGTGACATCCAGGGTTTCTGATTCCAACTTTGCCTGGATTTGTGCTTCCTGTAAGTTTGTCCGCTTGCGATCCAAGTCTTGTTGTAGCGCTTCTTTGACAACATTTGCTAAAGCACCAATGCGGGGGCGATCGCTTGCGTCTAACTTGCCCAAACCCCCTAACACCTTCGAGAGCTGCCCTTTCTTGCCCAGGTAGCCGACTCTGAGTTCCTCTAGGCGTTCCAGGGTATCGGCGGCAGCGATCGCTTGGGTTGCTTCCTGTTTGAGCGCGGCTAATTGAGCCTCAAGCTCGTTGAGCATCGTGGTCATTTTAGAGAGGGTCATTTCTAGTGGCAGTAAGCTTGAGTTTAGCGCGATTTGGACTCATCCATCTGCCACAAGCTGCTACAGGCTGCGATGCAAATTCATCCACAATAGAGTGAACTCCTTGATGCACCCCTTGATTGAATTGATGAAATTGCTAATCAGCAACGACGATGGCATCTTCGCTCTGGGCATTCGCACCCTCGCCAATGCTCTCGCAGAAGCCGGTCACGATGTCACCGTAGTTTGTCCCGACCGGGAACGGTCAGCCACTGGTCACGGTCTCACCCTCCACGACCCCATTCGCGCCGAAGTCGTCGAGTCGATTTTTCATCCCACAGTCAAAGCTTGGTCTTGTTCGGGAACCCCCTCCGACTGCGTGAAACTGGCGCTGGGTGCTTTGCTCGACGCCCCTCCGGATTTTGTCCTTTCTGGCATTAACCACGGCTCCAATCTCGGCACCGACATTCTCTACTCCGGCACAGTTTCAGCGGCGATGGAAGGCGTGATTGAAGGAATTCCCAGCATTGCTTTTAGCCTGACCAATTACACCTTAAGGGAATTTCAACCTGCTGCCCGGTTTGCCACAATTCTGCTTTCTCAGTTATCGAAGCAGCCGCTACCAGAAGTAATGTTGCTCAACGTCAATGTGCCTCCCGTGAAGTGGGAAGAAATTGCCGGTGTTGCGCTCACTCGTCAAGGAATTCGTCGCTATTTTGATATCTTTAAAAAGCGAGTAGACCCCCGTGGCAAAACTTATTATTGGTTAGCGGGTGAGGTTGTGGAGGAGGTGGAACAACCAGAAAATCCCCTGTTACCGAGTCACATAGAAACGGATGTTCAGGCGATTCGGAAAAATTACATCACCGTGACACCTTTGCAATACAACCTTACCTATGCCGCTGGGATAAATAGCTTGCAGGAGTGGGGGTTGAATTTCAATTTATAAACTTTGTCTTTCTCCACCTTCTTGATAAATCAACCTTTTCGTTTTAACCTCCTTGCACGATTAGTAGGCGGATGCGATTAAATTGAAGATGTTCGTAGATGTTCGTAGGTTGGGTTGACGTAGGAAACCCAACATCTGCATGGGTTAGCGATAGCGTAACCCATTCTACAAATAATTAATCCCACCTACTTTAGCCGAGAAAGCAATTTCTCGGCTATATTTAAACTCTTGTTTCCGCTACAAAAGAATGTGGCTAAGGACAGGGTTTATCAGATGAGAGAGGAGATTAAAAAATTCTCAGTTTTTAACCAAGAGCTAATTATGGCTGCACTACATTTTTTCGCTTTAACATCGAAACGGAACGGCTACCGGCAGCAGATAAAACAGATAATCCGATATTTAGTTCACAGAGGACTTTTGCCATTATATTGAGTTACTGTATTTTTGCCTAGTTTATCCAACTATGGGTAGATGTTTTTACGGAAAGTTAATATAGACAGGACTTACGCAAAGCTTATGCATATAACGTTTTTTCGGGTTCAATCCCCCTGTGGTTGCCCCAGAAGTGGTGATGTTGCGTAAGTCCTGTTGATTTCAAATTGTTGCTTATCCGAGAAGTATTCATAGGTGTAGGTAATTACAATAGACAGCTTTACCAGAACTTCAAAAAGAAGATACGTGATTGTCCCCTCACAAAGAGTGCTAACGGACAATCACATAGGTTTTCCCTTTCGGGGAAGTTATTTTTGCGCCTTTACTCCTGTGCAACTGCATAATGAACCAGTTGGCTCATGCGCTGACGCAAAGTTTCTAAGCCAAGGCGCTGACTCGCTGAAATAAACACCGCTTGTGGAAATTCTTCCTGTGCCAGAACCAACGTATCGCCATCAACTTGGTCGATTTTATTAAACAAAACCAGCGCTGGGCCAGGTGTTATGGACATTTCCGACAAGATAGTCATTACAGAACGAATCTGACTTTGCCACGCCGGATGGGATAAATCCACCACATGAAGCAGCGCGTCAGCTTCCGTCACTTCCTCTAAAGTGGCGCGAAAGGCATCCACCAAAGAAGGCGGCAACTCGTGAATAAATCCTACCGTATCTGTCAGCACAATCTGCTGGGGTTCATCCGTCACGGCGTTAGGAATCGTTAAGCGTCGCGTGGTGGGGTCGAGCGTTGCAAATAGCTGGTCAGCAGTGTAAACTTCGGCATTCGTCAGCACATTCAATAGGGTAGACTTCCCAGCATTGGTATAGCCAACTAAAGCGAGTGAAGGAACTTCCTGATGTTGCCGCGAAAGCCGCAGCCGCGAACGGTGTGCTTGCAGCTGGTTCACTTCTTCTTGCAGTCGGGCAATACGGCGCTGAATCGCACGGCGTTCGGTTTCCAATTTTGTTTCACCAGGCCCTCTAGTGCCGATACCGCCGCCTAGTCGGGACATCGCTTGACCTCGACCTGTCAGGCGGGGCAGCATATATTCCAGCTGCGCCAGTTCTACCTGCAACTTACCAGCACCGGATTGGGCGCGTTGGGCAAAGATATCCAAAATCACCTCAGTGCGGTCTACCACCCGGATGCCAGTTTGCACTTCCAAGTTGCGAACCTGAGCGGGTGAGAGGTCGCGGTCAAATACAATCAGGTTCACTCCCAGAGTTTGAGCCGTCAGGGCAATTTCCTGTACTTTTCCTTCACCCACGACTGTCTGAGGATGGGGACGGGGGCGCTTCTGCTGCATCGTCTCCAATACTTGTCCCCCAGCAGTATCCACCAACCGCGCTAATTCTTGCAATCCGTCTTGGAATTGCTGGGGTGTCTTGTCACCCGTTATCAACCCGACCAGCAGCACTCGGTCGTGGTCGATGTCTACTTGCTGGGCAACAAATTCCCGTTGGAACTCGGCTTCTAGCCCATCGACCAGTTCCAGAAAATCCTGGTTCGCCAGCACATCTAGGCTCATCGGCGGCGACAGACTCCAGGTAGCTTCGGGGTGAGGAACTAGGTGAGCGAGATAAGTTTCTTTAATATAACCTGTGGCTCCCCCACCGCGACGCTCAAACCCAGTTCCAGTCAGCGATATCACGACAAGTGCATCCAGGCGTTGCATTGCCATTGCAGTTAAGGCGGCTTCATTGGGGGCTTCTGGCTTCAACTGGGTGGCTATGCAGCGAATGCCGCTAAGTCGTTCTGCACCGTAGCGAGGCAATTCTAGAGGGGGAATCTGCGTTTGCCTGGGGGTTCCCACTCCTACCCGAATCACCTGTCCCCGGCGATTGATGTAGGCACACATTGGCTGGTTAATTTCTGTGCTGATTGCTGCCAGCCTCTGGGCAAATTCTGGCGTTGTGAGACAATCGCCGGGTAGCCGCTGATGATACAGTCGCTGTAGCTGCTTTAGCTGGCTGGACTTAAGACCTTGAAGATTGCCGTAGATAGTCTCGATAGGGGTTTTATGCCAGTAAGCTGGCTCCTGAATTCGATAACTCTATTTTACTGACTTCATTCGTGATGCGGAGAAGGGGAGAGAGGGAGTTAGCAATGGGTGCTTCCAAACTTTTGTAAAAATATCATTCGCCGCCTGGAACTCTACTTTAAGCCTTCTCGTTCACGCAGCTACTGTGTGGTAGACCTCTCCCCAAACCCCTCTCCGCTTCGGAGAGGGGCTTTGAAGATGGTTCGCCTTCCCTGCAAGGGAAGAAGCTGTTCTTGCTCTTGTCGGGAAGCGCTCCCTTGCAAAATAACAGGACTTACGCAACATCACCACATCTCTTGGGCAACCACGGAGGGATTGCCCCTACAACACGCTATATGTATAAGCTTTGCGTAAGTCCTGAATAAGTCACTTGTGTGTACACAGTAGGTTCACGCAGAGGGAGTAATTTTGCTTCTCGGTTGGCGGAGGAACCTGTAAGGGGTTTTCATGTAGATTTGCACAAATGGGATATTCCTGAGGGAGTTACCTATTACCCATTACCCATTTCTGAATTAATTTTCGCCATAAGGGTGTTTTCTGGTTTCCCAAGGCTTTGTCATAGCTCGCGTAGGCTTGTTTGTAGCGCCCCAGACGATGCAGCGCTGCACCTCGGAATGTCCAAGCTTCTTTATCTTCTGGTGCAATTTCTAGCGCCTTATCGCAGCTAGAAAGGGCTTCTTCATAGCGGTTTAAGTGAATTAGCACAACGCCTCGAAATACCCAAGCAGCGGAGTCTGATGGTGCAATTTCTACAGTTCGCTCGAAGCAGACGAGTGCTTCTTGATAGCGACCTAAGTTCGCTAGCGCTTCGCCTCTGTTGTACCAGATTTTGCGATCGCTTTCCTCAACTCCCAACGATGGATCGATACTCGCTAACGCTTGCTCGTAGTGCCCTAATCTACGCATAGGTATTTATACACCAGTAACCCTGGCTTCAAAAGGGGTGTGTCTATTGTACAAAAATGCGGGAGGCGGTCATCGGTGGGAATGCGATCGCTACATCACTCAGTTAATAGCTTGCACAACTTCTCGGCGATTTGAGCTTGTGTGTCTGATGACAATATACCTAGTTCACGCTCGATCAGCGATTTCCGAACAGTCATCAGGTGATCCAACCTAATAGTAGATGGTTTATGCAATCCGCTAGCAGCAAAGTCTGGATGACTGGTATTTAAAACGTAATCAGTTTCTAGCAAATCACTTGGAATCAGACTGGTTATGAAAGCTAGAACAACGTGGCTATGTTTTCCCACAGGGTTAGTTAGACAGACAGCGGGACGCACTTTGGTAGCCGATAAATCGTCAAATGGGAAAGGCACCAGCACAACTTTACCCTTAGTCATTGAATGGCTTCCCATCGGCTAATGTATAAATGTCTTCTTCGGCGTCTTTTAGGAAATCAAACGCTGGATTACTTGCTGCTGCTCTAAGCCATTCACGCTCGTTTATATCTCCTTCTTCCCAATCGCTTCCCTCCTGAATTAAAGCCTGAAACCGCCCATCTTCTCGAATACTGTCAAAATCAGAGTCTGTTTTTGCATCCTCTCTGTATTCATCAGGACTCAGATTGATAGCTTGTTGCAAATTTTCGATAGCCTGCTCAACATTACCCTGCAATGCATAACAACAAGCTTTGTTGTAAAAAGCGTCGGCATATTCAGGTTTGATTTTCAGAGCTTTGTCAAAGCTAGCAATCGCTTCATCTAAACGTTCTAATTTACTTAGGGTAATGCCCAAGTTGTTCCAAACTGAGTAGAAGTCAGGTTTAATTTTTAGGGCTTTCTCGTAGCTAGCGCTCGCTTCATCTAAGCGTCCTAATTCAGCTAACGCAACACCCCGATTGTTCCAGGCTTGGTGGAGGTCAGGTTTAATGTCTAGGGTTTTGTCCCAACTAGCGATCGCTTCTTTAAAACATCCCAACTCATATAACGCATCACCCCGGTTGTACCAAGCTTCGTAGAAGCTTGGTTTATTCACAGCTTCGTTGTAGCTAGCCATCGCTTCTTCAAAGCGTCCCAAGTTAAATAGCGCATTGCCTCGGTTGTACCAGGCTTCGTAGAAGTCCGTTCTAATTTCTAGGGGTTTGTCGTATTCAGCAATTGCTTCTTCAAAACGTCCTTGCTTAAACAGCGCATTCCCCTGATTATACTGGGCTTCGTCTTTGTCGGGTTTAATGTCTAGAAGGTTTTCTAGCCTAGTAAACACTTCTAGAGGGCGTTCTAAGAGGTCTGTTCTCATTTGGGTATGTCTTCCATTCAAGCTTTTTCAGATTCGTCAGGTTGGGGTTAATCTAATAGCTTCTATTTCACGCTATCTTCTAATAACGTAGCACTCCGCCACCGATTAACAGCTTTCTGCAATCTATCCGATAACCAGTCATCGTACTGAGGATAAACTGGCAAACGCGGCACTAATTCCCAACCCGCAGGTTCTAAAATTTCTTTTAATTGATGATACTGAGGATGAGGATAATCGGGATTTACTTCATCTTTTGGGCCAATTCCGCCTAAATCTCTGGCACCTGCTTCTACACAAGTGAGTAACCAACTCGAATCTGTAACTAAATTAGGGGGAATCTGGATTGTAATATCTGGGGGGAGAATTTGACGGGCTTTGGCGATGACTTCTGGTAATTGATGGGGGTTAAAAGGTGGGGCGTCGAAGGTTTGGTGAGTGCCGGGACTGTGGGGTTGGAGGATAACTTCTTGAATGTGATGATAGCGTTGGTGGAGAAGCGCGATCGCTTCCAGGGTTTTCCACCAATCTGCCGAACTTTCTCCAATTCCTAAGAGCAATCCGGTTGTAAAGGGAATCCGCAATTCTCCTGACCACTCTAACTGTTGCAGGCGTAATTCTGGGACTTTACTCGGAGCGTGTTTGTGAACGGTTTGCAATAGCTGCGGTGTTAGCTGTTCTAACATTAGCCCCATCGAAACATTAACATATTTCAGCTTTTGCATTTCCTCAAAACTCAATGGCCCTGCATTGGTGTGGGGGAGAAATCCCATTGACAGCGCTAGTTCGCAAAGGTCATAAATGCGCTGGAACCATGCCTGACGGCGTGAGGAATGGGGATGTACTTCGCCGCTGAGGATGAGGATTTCACAGACGTTTTGAGAGGCAAGCGATCGCAAGATTCTCTGGGCATCTGATAGGGTGAGCCAAGGACTTTTACCGGGATCGGTGCGGAAGTTACAGTAACTACAGCGATTAAAACACTCGTAGGTGGGTACAACTGTGTAAGCGGGGCTGTAGGTGACAATGCGGGAAGGTGACATAAGTTTAGATTTTTAACGCAAAGGTAAGCGCTGTCGCGGCACCAAGGAGAAACGGGATAAATCGGCGTTCTTTGCGTGGAGAAACATCACTACAATTCATGTGTTGGTACTGCTACTCCCAGCCATGACTCTGACTCAAGTTTGGGGCGTTATCCTCATTTTTATTGTCTGTCCTCTCTTGGGCGGATTGCCTCTAATTGCTTGGATTGTTCGCGCCTTCACTGGGAGGCGACTGGCAAGACTCGGCACGGGCAATGTGTCTGTCTCTGCTGCTTTTTACCACGGGGGACGCTTTGCGGGTATTCTGGCGGTGCTTTCGGAAGCTTCTAAGGGTGTTGCTGCCGTTTTATTGGCGCGTAGTTTCTTTCCTACGGAACCCGAATGGGAGTTAATCGCGCTGATTGCACTGGTGATGGGGCGTTATTGGATGGGGCGGGGCGCTGGCACAACTAATGTTGTGTGGGGTATTGTCGTTCACGCTCCGCTGGTGGCAGTTTTAGTATTTGTAATTGGGGGAGTTAGTTTTACACTGGTGCGGGAGAGGAAGCAGGGACGCATTTTGGTTTTAATTTTGTTGCCAGTGTTCATGGCGCTATTGCCCAATCACTCAACAGCGCAAGTTGTCGCCGCGATCGCTCTCAGTGGTATCATCGCCTGGATTTATCAGAAAATCCCCGATGATTTAGACCTTCCATCCGAACAAGCGCAAACTGGGAATAAAGCTGTGTTTCGTTTTTTCCGAGGTGATAAAGCGATTGTTTCTCTAGATCAGCCGCTAGAAGCCAGCAAGGTGGGGCAAAAAGCCGCAACGTTATCTCAGCTGAAACGCTGGGGTTATCCGGTGCCGATGGGCTGGGTGCTGACGCCTGGAGACGATCCTGGGGTGATGATTGAGTTTCTGGAAGCTTCCGAAAAACAACCCCTAGCGGTACGTTCTTCTGCTGTGGGGGAAGACTCGGAACAGTCTTCGGCGGCGGGACAATACGAGACGATTTTGAATGTTACGAGTGCAGAAGCGTTGGAGGAGGCGATTACTCGCGTTCTTGCTTCTTACGATAACCCGGCGGCAAAGGCTTATCGGCGCGATCGCGAAGCGTATGCCCAAAGGGCTACTCGCAATTTACCGGAAGCTTCGATGTCGGTGTTGATTCAAACACAAGTCCGGGGTGTCTTTTCGGGTGTTGCTTTTAGCCGAGATCCAATTGCCCAGCAAGGCAATGCGGTAGTGATTGAGGCATTGCCGGGAGACGCTACGCGGATTGTATCCGGGCAAGTGACGCCGGAGCAATATCGGGTGTTTGTGGACGATCTCCAGGCGCAGGATGTCGCGTCTTTACCCGTGGAAGGCAGCGGCGATGTCCCCCCGGCATTGATTCAGCAAGTCGCTTACTTAGCGCGGCAGTTGGAAAGTCAGTATCACGGCATTCCCCAAGATGTTGAATGGAGTTACGATGGGCAAACCCTGTGGTTGTTGCAATCGCGGACAATTACCACACTGCAACCCATCTGGACGCGCAAGATTGCCGCTGAGGTGATTCCGGGGTTAATTCGTCCGCTGACTTGGTCGATTAATCGTCCTCTGACTTGCGGTGTCTGGGGTGAGATTTTTACGCTGGTTTTGGGCAAAGAAGCAGAAGCGTTAGATTTTAATGAAACGGCGACGCTGCACGCCTCTCGCGCCTACTTTAATGCAACCTTGTTGGGACAAATTTTCCGTCGGATGGGTTTACCGCCGGAAAGTTTGGAGTTTTTAACCAGAGGTGCTAAGTTCTCAAAACCCCCTCTGGTTTCTACGCTGCGAAATGTGCCGGGGTTACTGCGATTATTGGGGCGCGAGTTGAGTTTAGAAAGGGATTTTGCGCGGGATGATAGGCGTTTATTTACCCCTATCTTGGAACGGCAATCGGCTTATTTAGAAGCGGGACTGGATGCTTCAACTCAAGAATCAGACGCGATATATTGTGTCTCTATTCAAGAATCAGACGCGATTTATCGCGTCTCTACAAGTCAACCGGCGGCGCTGCTGGAACAGGTGGATGCGCTGCTAGAAGTGCTGAAACGGGCGACATATTACAGTATTCTCGCTCCATTGAGTTTTGCGTTGCGACAGGCGTTATTAAAGGTCAAGGATTCACAATTAGATAACAGCCAAACTCCGGAAGTTGCTTCGGTGCGATCGCTCGAAGATATCGCACTGGATGCTCGTAATTTACTCCCTCATTCACCATTATCCCCTGAAAATTCATCCTCTTTGTTTACCATGTTGGCTGAAATGCCAGATGGGCAAGGTATTCTAGAACAGTTCGATCGATGGCTTGACCGTTATGGATACTTGAGCGATGTGGCAACAGATATCGCGGTTCCTACTTGGAAGGAAAATCCTCATGCGGTTCGGCAATTGCTGACACAGTTTTTCGGGGAAATTGAACACTCCAAGCGCAGAGAAGACAAAGAAAATCAGGGATGGAAGGTTAAGTTGGTGCAGCGACGGCTCAATTTGAAGGGCAAGGTTACAGATATCTATAGTCGCTTATTGGCGGAAGTGCGTTGGAATTTTGTAGCGTTAGAAAAAATCTGGTTGCAGTCAGGTTTGCTATCTCAGTCAGGAGATATTTTCTTCTTAGAATTCAATGAAATTAGGCAAATCATTCAACAATCTGACCAACAATTAATTGACCGAGTACCGCAGTTGGTGAAACAAAGGCGATCGCAACTGGAACAAGATAGTCAGATGGCGAGTGTGTCGCCTTTAGTCTACGGCAATGCGCCGCCCTCTACTGATTTCAACACCGCCAATCGGCAAGTAAGTCAAAAGCTATTGCAAGGCATTGGTGCCAGTCCAGGACAAGTAGAAGGGAAAGTAAAAGTTCTTCGCAGTTTACAAGCGATTCCAGATATTGACCGCAATACTATTTTAGTCGTTCCTTACACTGATTCTGGTTGGGCAGCACTGCTGTCTCGCGTGGGTGGGTTAATTGCAGAAGTGGGAGGGCGTCTTTCTCACGGTGCAATTGTTGCCCGCGAGTATGGCATTCCAGCAGTCATGGATATCCACAACGCCACCCAGTTATTGCAAGATGGTCAGCAGGTGCGAATTGATGGTCAAAAGGGAACGGTCGAAATTTTGTAGGTTATCAAAACAATCGCCATGAAAATTGATTGTTGACAAATTCAGTATGATTAACTTCGGACTCAACTTTGCCAGCCTTCTTGGGATTGTACTGGCACTGTTTGTCATATTATTTATACCTTTAGGATTATTGTTTCCCAGACCGTTTCGAGTTAAAAATCTAATTCAAGATATAGTTGGGGGCTTTTTATTTACTGTGCGGTTTGATTGGTGTTTGTTCAGGGATGGCGACTCGATCTAATTTTACAGTTTGGTCAAATTCTACTAATCGTTGCCAGTATGTACTGAGTTATCCAAGATATACTGTATCCCTCTTTAACTGCTAGAAGAAAGACTCATCTTTTATGAACAATCGCGCCAAATTTACTCTAGCCATCGTCCTGGGTTTTTCGTTTTCTGGCATCCAAGCACTTTGCTTTGACCAACACCGCATAGCGATCGCTCAAACGATCGCTCAAGCAAATGCAACCACAAACTGTCCTTCTTTTGCAGGAAAATGGTTAGTTCGAGTTAAAAACTCCAATCGCACTATTCTTCAACGGATAACTAGAGAATCCCCAACTATACAAGTTCGCTCTTGTTACTGGAGAGACACGAATACTAGAGTCGATGGCATCCAAGTTGGCCCATTTCCGACTCCGCAATCAGCAGGTGTATTCTACCAAAAGCTCACTGCTTCTAAGGTTCGTTCGACAAATGTAACTATTGTCAATCCTCCTAGACAAGTTACAGAAGTTAGACCCAGGAATCGGTAATGGGTAATTGTTAATAGATGTGTAGGCTCCCTTTGAGGTCACGTTCCCCAGCATTGGTGCGATTTGTTGGGGAATCAGGACTTACGCAAAATCACCACATCTGAAAGACGCAACCACAGGAAGATTACCCCTATAAAACGCTATATGTATAAGCTTTGCGTAAGTCCTGAACCGATCGGGCAGGAAATGGATGATGCCTAAAAATGTTAAGTTTCTTTACAATACTAAAGTGTGCTTGTTTCTCCTCACGCGAGGAATCCGTTAATTGAGAACGACCTATGTCCTCTTCTAAGACTCAGTCCCCCGAATCGCTTCAAGTCTCTACCCCGCCTCAGTCTTCGCCGTCCTGGCAAATAGAACTGCTGTACGACGGTGAATGTCCCTTGTGCGTGCGAGAAGTCAATTTTTTGAAGCGACGGGATGCCGGTCGAGGTTTGGTAGCGTTTGTGGACATCGCAGGCGACTATTCTCCGGAAGCGCATGGCGGTGTTGACTTTGAAACGGCGATGGGACGAATCCATGCTGTGCTTCCTGATGGCACCGTCGTCAAGAATGTAGAAGTCTTCCGCCGCGTCTATGAAATCTTGGGGATAGGGTGGATCTATGCGGCTACCAAATTGCCGATTATCGGTTCTATCGTTGATATGCTGTATGAAATTTGGGCTGATTGGCGGCTGGCTCTGACTGGACGACCTAATTTAGCAACGATTGTTAGCAAGCGCCAGAAGCGCATCGAGTGCGAGACGCAGGGGCGCTGTCGGCTCAACGATCATAATCAACCTTAGTCGAATGGCACTGAAATAAGCCAAAATTCCGTAGGCTGGGTTGAGGAACGAAACCCAGCAACCCCTCCCTATAGGACGTTGGGTTTCACTATCGTTCAACCATTCCCTACAGATGAAGTCAGTGCCATTCAACCTTAGTCAATAGAATAACCCAACTAAAGGAAGTCAACTGCACAAATGGGGTCAAGCTAACCTAAAAATAGACTACTTTCGCTAGTACGGAAGAAAATGCAAGACTCAGCATATATTATCTTTATTGTCTTTGCTTGTATCTGGATACTAATGGGAGCCGCTGCTGTGATTGCACTCCTCAAATCCGATAATCAAGAGCTTCGGTTTGGCAAATGGGGACTGATAGTAACCCTCCCGATCCTTATCCCGTTCATCCTGGCTCTGCTCTATCAGGTAGCAAGACCATTTATTCTGAAATACCTTTTTTGAAAATTTGGGCTAAACCATAATATCAATTTTTTGTTAACCGTTAATCCCTATCTAATTGCTTGTCAATCGCATCCAGTTATCACAGCAGCTAGATTCAGGCGTAGGAAGCGTTGCTGGAGAGAGGGGAAGCAGCAATTAGTGAGTGAGTGAGTGAGTAGTTGAAATCGAAACTTAAAGCGGTGCTTCCTGAGCCTTTGTGACGAAATTCAAACGCTTCACACCAGAATTTGACAATTTAACTTAGATTAATAAGGGAAATACTTTGCTTCAGAGATGGAACGACAGAAGCTAACCCGATCGGGAGAACTCCATAAGAGCCTGAATGTGGACATTGATGGTTCGTCACTTCCATTTGACCTTGCCAAAGTGTAAAGAATAGATGACGCGACAACCTCACGACCAATTTGCCAAGCAATATCTAGCCGAACTCCTCTCCCCATTAGGCACCGTTGAAGTCAGCCGCGAAGTCACAGACGAAGTTCGTCAAATTGACCTCTACTTTGCCCCAGCGCCAACACTCCCAGCCGAACCGCCAAGTCTGGGATTACTCAGCAAACTGGTATCAAGTCCCTGCTTAATCGAACCCTTTCGCAATCAACCCAGCAAAACAGAGATTCGCACCTGTATGCTAAAGCTGTTTTCTCTGCAAAGCGACTTACAGCGACAAGCAAGGCGGGAAAATCGCGGACTTCCCGAAACCGAACTGCCTCGCTTGTGGATTCTGGCAACCTCCGCCTCAGCCACCCTACTCGATAGTTTCGGCGCTAAACTAGAACCAAACAACTGGACTCAAGGCGTTTACTTTCTAGCTGATGCGCTAAAAACAGCAGTGGTAGCCATTAACCAACTACCCGCCACACCAGAAACACTCTGGTTGAGGATTCTGGGAAAAGGCGCAACCCAGCAGCAAGCAATTAACGAACTCATTTCACTTCCCAGAGAACACCCGTTCCGCAGCAACACGTTAGAACTGATTTCTACCTCGCGCATCAACCTGGAGAGGAAGGAAAATTTAGATGAAGACGAGAGGGAGTTAATTATGAACCTATCACCAGCTTATCTGCAATGGCGGGAAGAGACTTTGCAGCAAGGACGACAACAAGGTTTGCAGCAAGGCAATGTACAGGGACAGCGCCTGGTTCTGGAAAACCTGTTGAGAGTCCGATTTGGCAGTCTGGATGAAGAGCTAATGGAAGTTATTCAAGCTTTGCTAAAGTTACCTCCAGAGGAGTTTACTCGGTTGAGCCTGCAATTGTCCCGCGAAGAACTTTTAGCTCGATTTGGCAGGAGCGAGAATTGAGCTTAGATGTCATTTATAAAGAAATTCAGATCCCCCCAACCCTCCTTAAAAAGGGGGGGCTTTCAATGAGTTCTATTCCCGCCTTTCCAAGGAGGGATCGCACCAAGATTAAGCCGTTTCGTTCTTAATCTCAACTTTATAAATCAGCTACTAGATGCCAACCCAAGTCACCCTCACCATCACCCAAGGCAATCTCAAAGGTCAAGAATTTACCTTCGACTCCCGCACCACCTGCCTCATCGGACGTGCTGACGAATGCCATCCCCAACTACCCGATGACGACGCTCATCGTATCATCTCCCGCTATCACTGCCTCCTCGACATCAACCCCCCAAATATCCGCGTGCGCGACTTCGGCAGTAAAAACGGTACTTACCTACGTCAACAGCAAAAAAATTGGACAGCGCCAACCCCACCAAACCCCCTCACAAGGTGCAAAGATGCAGTACCCAGAATACGACTTACAAGAAGGCGATGTCATCGAGTTAGGTAACACCATTTTCCGAGTCAGCATCCACGTTGAACCGGAAGAATCGCAGACTATAGACGTTTTCAAAGCCAAGCTGCAAAAGCCCAACATCGTACAGAAAAAGCCCAACTTTTGGGAAATTATCAAAGCCCTACTTCAAAAAGCCGCAGGCGGCGACCAAAACCTAACGGCAATTCGGGGTTACAAGTTGGTGAGAAAGCTAGGTGAGGGAGGATTTGGTGAAGTTTACCTTGCCCTCAATCAGCAAAATGGGGAGTGGGTAGCGCTGAAAGTGATGCTGCCCAAAATTGCTGCTAATCAACGCGCCATTGATAAATTCCTGCGGGAGATGGAAAACACCAAAGCCTTGAACCATCCCCATGTCGTCAAACTGCTGGATTATGGTTACTCGGATGGCACCTTCTTCTTCACCCTAGAGTATTGCGAAGGCGGCAGCGTGGCAGATTTAATGGAGCAAGGGGGTGGGCGCTTGTCGATTAAAGAAGCAGTGCCAATTATCCTGCAAACCTTAGATGGTTTGGAATACGCCCACAACGCCGAAATTCCCTATGTTAGACGCGCTGACGGCACGATTGGCAAGGGGCGAGGTTTGGTACACCGCGACATCAAACCGAGTAACATCTTCCTCACCAACTTCGGTAACTCCTACAGTGCCAAAGTCGGCGACTACGGGTTAGCCAAAGCCTTTGACTTAGCAGGTTTAAGCGGTCATACGATGAGTGGCAGCGAAGTAGCAGGCACGTTGCCCTTCATGCCGCGACAGCAGGTGATTGACTTTAAATATGCCAAGCCAGAAGTAGATGTTTGGGCTACAGCCGCAACTTTCTACACGATGTTAACGGGTACTTGCCCCCGCGATTTTGTCGGCAAAGACCCGTTGCTGGCTGTGTTGCAAACCGATGCCGTACCCATTCGCCAACGCGATGCCTCAATTCCGAAACGATTGGCGGAAGTTGTTGATTTGGCACTGGTGGATAAGCCGGAAATTTACTTTAAAACGGCTGTTGAGTTCAAACGGGCGTTGGAAAGCGTGGTGTAAGTCACATCTTGCACCAGTCGCATTACCCGCCTGGGGTTTAAACCCCAGGCTAACAGAATCAAGTCTTCTGAAGAAGACTGAGTAAGAATTTCAGTCCATTTCAATGGAATGCAAGCTATGAGCCAAGGAAATTGAGTTCAAGGACGTTCGGCGAGCGCTAAGTCGAGCCGCGGATGGGCAAACTTGAGAATGGTGCAATATCTGAGGTGTAAGTCACCTTGTTACCGCGACTGGATGCTACAGAAACTTGCGGCTGATGCTGAAATTGCTGTAGAACGGATTGATGAGTTACTGGAAGGCGATCGCATCTTCCAAGTTTGACTCCACGCGAAAAGAGCGATCGCATTTATCAACCAGCTTCGACATATTCACATAGAGTAGTTGGTTCGGGAATGGGTAAACCCTCTTCTCGCAAACCATCCAAATGAAAAGCGATCGCTTCTTTTATCTGCTGTTCCATCTCTTTAAGAGTTGCACCTGTCGCCACACATCCAGGTAAATCTGGAACATAAGCTGAATAATTACTCTCTAGCTTTTCAATCACAATCCCATAACGCATTACTCTTCTTCTCCTACTTCCTTGTCTTCCTTGAGTTGAGCTTGCGTCATTATGCTGTTTAACGTGCCAGGTGCTAGATCGTCAGACGGTTTCCCTGCAATTGTGACTAAACCGGACTTGGTTGGATGCTTGAACTGACGATGACTGCCTCTAGTTCTTGCCAGATACCAACCATCTTCTTCTATTAGCTTAATCACTTCCCTAACTTTCATGCTGACCCTCTAGCAGAACATCCCAATCTTTCGGAATCTTCCCTAAAGGCGAATCTTTAAACTCCTCAGATTTAACCAGAGTCTCACGCATACCCTAACCCACTCAAAAACTCACTCAACTGCTTCGCCGTCGCATCCCGTTGAGCCTCAATATCCTGCAAAGTCACGCGATACTTATCCCATCAATTCTCAACCGCAGACCATTTATTAATTGCCTTCAATCAACAACTGCCCTAGCCGCTTTAGTATTCCCAAAACTGTATACAAATCATTACCTCGCCTTAAGGTAAATTCATCCGATAACGCATAATACGGCACCTCTTGCTTAACCAATTTCAGAAAAATAAAATTACTTCCATTCGTTACCAAGCCAAACAGTGGCTTTTCAGGGTTAGGGTTTGCCAACATATAAGCCAAAGCTTGCGGAATTCCTGGCTCTAGTGAAAACTTGGCGCGTTTAGATTCAATTACAATTACCCAAAATTGATCTTGTATCACCAAAACATCAATTTTTCCACGGATAACAACTCCCTCATCCTCGTCAATAATCTCTACCGATTCCTCACTTTGGCTGTAAAAGGGTGGCAGATAAAACCCCTCTAAATCCAATAGGGGTGATAGCACCACCATTTTCACTATTTCCTCCAGCAGCGGACGTTTGGCTAAATTAAAATAACTAGCCTTTACCCGCTCCAATTTTTGCTTGTCAGAGTCAGTTATTTCAGGTAAGTCTCCTTTCCACTCCTGAAATAACTGCTCATCTGTAGCCAATCGAAGTTTAAATTTATTCTCTTTCGTCATATAGCGTGACTTTTTCAGCTTGAATTATCTGTACCATTACTACATTAAGCCGCTAATTTTTTTGATTATTATCGAATTTTGTTTTATTGTAATATCAGTTATGGGTTGAGCGAACTCATCTGACGCACTAATCCCCCTAAACCCAATCCCAAAATTGTGGTTCCTGCCAAAATTAGAACTGTGTGAAACTGACTGAAAGATAAGAGTAATTGATTTCTCGCTCCAACCAAGCTCCAAGCACCAGCCCAAGCCACACCAACCACAATTACCCAAGCTATAGTTAACGTTATCCCCCCACCCATAACTAAACCTAAAGCTAGACCTACGCCGCAAGTTAAAATCCAAACCCAACCAAAACTTTCAGCCCGACTCATAACGCCAACCTTAGTCCAAGCCAAACCCCAAGTTAAAGTCAGAGCTAAAACGATAAGACTAGCTCTCGACAAAGCTAGAGCCTTACCCTTAGATAGAGCCTCATTCATCCCAAAAGCGTCAGCCCAAAGTGGAGTCCAGGCAAATAAGAAGCCAACTATTACATAGCACAATAAACCAAAGACCAATCTTCCCCAAACAATAGCGTTACTGCTCATAGCTAGTGCAATCCCAACAATGCGATCGCTCACATTAATTCCGTTCCACTAAAATCTTAGTTGGGTTAAACCCATGCGCCTCTAACAAAGGGCGCTTTCCTTCCACCTTAGCTTTAGGAATTCCCCCAACAAATGCGCCCTCACATCCTGGGGTTCCGGTGGTGGCGCATTATCGGCGCTTCGGCGGATATTGCAGTTGTAATCATTCTCTGCCCATTCCTGCTTACTCACCACTACCGAATCACCAGGAAACGACTCAATGTTAATAGTGACAAATTATTTGTTAATGTACAGTTGTCGATTGCCACTTTATTTGGCACTGCAAAAAATAATGGACACAACTGGACTCGAACCAGTGACCCCTACGATGTCAACGTAGTGCTCTAACCAACTGAGCTATGCGTCCGACGATTTATCAGTATAGCATAGCTTTTTAGAAAAGTGCAAATAATTCTCGCTAACTGATGGAACTGAGAACTGGGCAACTAAGATACGGAAACTCCATCGCTGTTGTCATCCGGGTCTGATAAAATAGCGAGGTTGTTCAGACAGAAATCGTCATTGAGCCAATCCATTGACATTCCTAAGCTTGATGCCTTAGCGCAAGAACTGGCGACTATCCAGCAAACGGGTTCCAAACGGATTGCCCTGCTGGGGTCGCGTCACGTTCCTATCACCCATCAAAATCTAATTGAGATGATGAGCTATGCCTTGGTTTTAACCGGGAATCGACTCATCACCTCTGGTGCCACCGGAACCAATTTAGCCGCCATCCGAGGGGCGATGCGAGCCGATTCTAGCCTGCTGACTGTGATTTTGCCCCAAAGCTTAGAGCGTCAGCCACGGGAATCGCGGGAGCAGCTGGAACAGGTGATGCATTTGGTAGAAAGTCCCGAAAACGACAATTTATCGCTGGCTGAAGCCAGCGCTCTATGCAATCAGGAGATAGTTTCTCGGTGTCAGCAGCTAATCTGTTTTGCGTTTCACGACAGCCACACCCTGCTCAAAACTTGTCAGGATGCGGAAGAACAACGCAAAGTGGTGACTCTGTTCTACTTTGATTAATAAAGACGCGATGCGCTAAGAGCGCTACCGTTTCGCTACCGTTGGCGTCTCTACAATAAAACTATGATCCCAGTATCTGCTATTCTGCTCGACTGCATTGCCGCAGCCGCTGTTCTGATTTATCTCCCCTTTTTGGTGGTAGGTTATGCCCGTGGGACTGTGGGGTATGATACGGCGGCTCCCCGTGCCATGTTTGATAAGCTGCCTCCCTACGGACAACGAGCCGCTTGGGCGCACCAAAACTCGTTTGAAGCATTTATGATATTTGCGGCGGCAGCTTTGATGGCTTATGTGACAGGTGTAGATTCGCCCTTGGCGGCGGGGGCAGCGATCGCCTTCGTTGCTGCCCGGTTATTATACTCCGTTTTTTATATTATCAATGTCCCAATCGCGCGATCGCTAATGTTCGGCATCGGTACCCTGAGCAGTGGCACCTTATTTTTCCTCAGCCTCCTTTCTGCCAATAGCAATTAGCGATTCTTCTAATATCAATTAGCCAACCACTCACGATTCTTTATGGCTTCTACATACTCTTTTGATATTGTCAGCGATTTTGACCGGCAAGAATTGGTCAATGCCGTAGACCAAACCGAGCGGGAAATAAAAAGCCGCTTCGACCTCAAAGACACTAAAACCACCCTCGAATTAGGCGATGAGGTCATTACAATTAGCACCGATAGCGAATTTACCTTAGATGCTGTTCATACCATCCTGCAAATTAAATCCGCTAAGCGCAACCTTAGCTTGAAAATCTTTGATTATGGCAAAGCTGAATCAGCTGGCGGTAATCGCATTCGTCAGGAAATCAAACTGCGTAAAGGCATTAGCCAGGAAATCGCTAAACAAATCACCAAAATAATTCGGGACGAAATTAAAAAAGTGCAAGCCTCAATTCAAGGTGATGCCGTGCGAGTTTCTGCTAAATCTAAAGATGACTTGCAACTGGTAATTCAACGCTTGAAGCAGGAAGATTTTCCAGTTGCTTTGCAATTTAATAACTATCGTTAGACGGTTTTTAAACGCAAATAACGCAGAGGTAAGCGCTGTCGCGCCGCTTCGCTAACGCAAAGGTACACAAAGTTTTGATCGTTCTCTGCGTTTGTGGAGCGGTTAAAAAGTTAAGGTGAACAGTGCCTTTCAGTTAACATCATTCTGAAAACAAAAAGCCTAATTGCTTTGCTAGAAATATCTCAGCAGGAGAATACAGATGAAGTTATTCCTTGCTGTCCTCGGCGCGGTCATCATTGGTTACGTGCTGGGATATAGCAATCCTAAATGATTTGCAAACCCCTGTAGAGACGCGATTAATCGCGTCTCTACGCTAAGGCGAATACTCGCGCACAACTTAAATAGGATTGCTATATTCTGTAAAAATTATCCGTCAAAGTAATGAAGCTTTAGTAGAGCGCTTGGGTCGATACCATCGAAAGCTGAAACCAGGTATCCACTTTATCTTGCCTAGAATCATCACGATTGTCTGCTTAAGTCGTGATGATTTTAGGCGTCCTCAGTATTCGTGTCCTCTGGCGACAGTTACCCGTTCCTCATTCTGGCAAAAGTGGTGGAGTTTATCGCCAGCTTAAGCTGCCTGCTGCGTCTCTCGCACAAACTGTAAAGCATCAAAATTTTTAGAGAACGCGCTTTTCTCTTTAGTTGCATCAAAAAAGTGAATGGGAATTATTTGGAAATCGTAAGATTTGTTTCCAAAAGTCTAAAAAAGGTTACTTTAAATTAAGAAGATTTAAAAATTCGGGTTGGCGAAATCCTGTAATTTTATTTAGTTTTTATAATTTTAAGGATAATAGGCTTATAACTTAATTATAAGCACTAACTAAATGTCATTGGATATTTAACTCATATCTTGCACCATTTTTAAGTCGGTGGTTGCAACCGCGTCCAAACATACAAAACCCGGATGATGCGCGGGTTTAAAACTCTTGATTTGACCTTAGTTCGCGCAGGGAAACTTGGTTTGCATAGCCGCGAATCCTATTCGCACTGGTGGTGCAAGATGTGAGTTTAAGCAACAAAATTTTAACAAGAAAGCTGAAGTTATTGGAGCGGAAACGAACTTTGGTAAGGTTGATTTTCAGTAAAAATACTGAGGCTTTTTGAGCAGGAATGAACTCAGATAGAATCGAGTTGACAATAAACACTTGTGAGGGTTGTGATGTCGAGAATATTAGTAGTCGATGATGTCCCGACTGAACTAGAGATGATTTGCCGAATTTTACAAGAGGCGGGGATGGAAGTGGAGAGAGCGAGTGATGGAGAGGAAGCGATCGCTCGCATCCAGGAGAAACCACCCGACCTGGTGATATTGGATGTGGTTATGCCACGAATGAACGGATTTGAAGTGGTGCGGGAGTTGCGCGAGAACGAAGAAACCAAACACTTACCTGTCGTGTTTTGTACTCAAAAAAATACAGAGATTGACAAAACTTGGGGAATCGAGCTGGGAGCCGATGCTTATGTAAGCAAGCCACTTGAGCCGAAACAGTTTATTAACCTGGTGCGACGCCTCCTCTAAGAATCAAAAATTAAAAATGTAAAATTAAAAATTATAATTACAATTATTCATCAATTTTTAATTTTTAATTTTTAATTAATTATGACTCGCCAATTCGTTCTCTTTGGTCAAGACAAGAGCCTGTTTGCAGTCGAACTAACGGCAGTCAGAGAAGTGCTGGTTTTGGGCGATCAATCTATTACTGCCGTTCCGAATACGCTTCCCTTTTTATTGGGTTTAACCAATCTGCGAGGGGAAATTCTGGCAGTGGCAGATTTTGGTCGGTTCATGGGTGCCGAACCTGTGGAAAGTCACCAAACTCGGAGTCGCATTTTAGTCGTAGAAGCGCCCGATCCGCGCGATATCAATCTCCCGTCGATGCGGATGGGATTAGCAGTTTCTCATGTCGAAGGCGTGCTATCTCTCGATCCCGATCAAATTGTCTCAGCAGCAGAGGTGAGTGAGGAACTGGCTCCTTTTCTGCGAGGCTTATATGACTGTCAGGGGCGTTTACTCATGATTGTGGATGTAGAAGCGATCGCGCATTCAGATCGCTGGTAAATCAATATTGCCGGAGCCATAAGATGGAAAGTTCATATCAGCAGATAGAGGTGCCTCAGTCTAGCGACCTCACCCCATCACTCCAAACTCTTTCTAAAAAAGCCAGTATTGCAGTCATTGCAATCGGCTGTGCGGTCATCCTAGGTTGGATGTTTAACATTCCCGTCCTCAAAAGCCTCTTGCCGGGGCTGGTAACGATGAAAGCGAACGCCGCCGCGTGTTTTATCCTCAGCGGTACATCGTTGTGGTTGTGGCACCGTTATCCCGCTGACGAGTCGAAGCGCCGCTGGGGACAATGGTTTGCCGGGATCGTCCTGGTCATCGGGTTGCTGACGCTGATGCAGTATGTTTTGGGGTGGGACTTCGGCATTGACCAACTTCTGTTCAAGGCGTCGGACACCTTTGGCACCTCATCCCCAGGTCGGATGGCTCCCAATACCGCCTTAAATTTTCTGATGCTGGGTGTGGCTCTACTGCTGTTTCTCGGCCCCTATATCAACTACCAAGCCGCCCAAATTCTTAGCTTAGCGGCATTATCAGTCGCCTTGCTGGGGGTGCTGGGCTACATTTATGGTGTGAAATCTCTTTACGGGATTAGCTCATATACCCAAATGGCCTTGCACGCAGCAGTGGGATTTGCGCTTCTTAGCACCGGCATTCTGTTTGCTCGTCCAGATCGAGGGGTGATGGCAGTTGTCACCAGCCAGAATGCGGGGGGTATGATGGCTCGGCGGATGTCACCGGCTGTACTTGGGATTCCGCCACTTTTAGGTTGGTTAATCTTAGCCGGGTACCGGGCGAAGTCTTTGGAAACCGAGATCGCCATCTCGGTTTTGGGTATCTTGAATATTATTGTTTTTGCCGTTCTGATTTGGTGGAATTCTCGAAACCTGAATGCCATTGATATTAAACGCCAGCGGGCAGAAGCGGAACTTCGCACCCTCAATCAAGAACTCGAACAACGCATCGATGAGCGCACGGCAGAATTAACGGATGCGAATGAAGAACGCGATCGCTTCTTTACCCTCTCCCTTGACCTGCTGTGTATCATCGGATTTGATGGCACCTTCAAGCGCCTCAACCCTTCTTGGGAAAAGACCCTCGGCTTCAAAATAGAGGAACTTTTGGCTCAACCGTTTATCGATTTTGTCCATCCAGATGACCGAGAAGTGACCTTAGCCGAAGCCGAAAAACTGGCTGCTGGTTCAGAGCTGCTATATTTTGAAAATCGCTACAGGTGTAAAGATGGCTCCTACCGATGGTTAGCGTGGACTGCGAACGCTGCCAGTGAAAATCAATTGATGTACTGCATTGCCCGTGACATCACTGAGAGCAAGCAGGCACAAGCAGCGCTCAGGGAAAGTCAAGAACGCCTAGAGGCAGTTCTGGACAACTACACGGCAGTCATCTATCTCAAAGACATGGAAGGTCGTTATATTCTGGTCAACCGCCAGTATGAACTCCTCTTCCACAGAACCAAAGAGCAGGTCATCGGCAAGACCGACTACGATTATTTCTCGAAAGAGATGGCTGACACCTTCCGTGCCAATGACCGCAAGGTACTCGAAACCGGAACTTCCTTAGAACTCGAAGAGGTTGTGCCTCAAGACGACGGACTCCACACCTACCTGTCAGTGAAGTTTCCCTTGAAGAATTCTACAGGAGCTGCTTATGCCCTGTGCGGCATCTCCACCGACATTAGCGAAAGCCTGCGGCACGCTACGCTACGCAAGCAGACAGAAGAAGCATTGCAGCAACAGGTGCAAATGCTGGATTTAGCTAATGACACCATTCTGCTTCGGGATCTCGACGATAAAATTGCCTATTGGAATCAAGGCGCAGAAAGACTGTACGGCTGGAAGAAGGAAGAAACTGTAGGACAATACATCCACACATTTTTGCAAACCGTCTTTCCCCAACCCTTAGAGGAAATCAAAGCCGCGTGTCTGCACGATGGACGTTGGGAAGGAGAACTCATCCACACCAAGCGCGATGGCACACAGATCGTTGTCGCCAGTCGCTGGACATTGCAACGGGAGGAATCCGGTCAGCCTAAAGCGATCCTAGAAATCAACAATGACATTACTGAGCGCAAAGCTGCTGAGGAAGCCATCCGTCAGAGTGAGGAAAGGTATCGCTCATTGATCGTCGCCACCTCGCAGATAGTCTGGACGACAGACGTCCAAGGACAAGTTGTTGATATGCCAACTTGGAGAGCTTTTACAGGTCAAAGCGAGCAACAGGTGAAAGGTTGGGGATGGTTGGACGCCGTGCATCCAGAAGATCGCGATCGCACTGCCCATATCTGGTCTAAAGCCATTGAAACCAAAAGTCTCTACCAGACTGAGTATCGCATCCGAGCCGCTGATGGCAGCTATGGTTACTTCTGGGTTCGCGGTATTCCCGTCTTGGTAGAAGATGGTAGCATCCGCGAGTGGGTTGGCGTCTGTACCGACATCAGCGATCGCAAACAAGCGGAAGCAGAATTACAGCGAACCGCAGCAGATTTGGCGCGTTCCTCTGCGGAACTACGGCAGCAAACCACTATCTTGCAATTGGTACTCAACAGCATGGGCGAGGGAGTCATCGTCGCCGATGAAACCGGAAAGTTTTTACTGTTCAACCCCGCTGCGGAGAAAATGTTCGGCTTGGGTTCAACAGATATCTCCCCCGATCGATGGTCAACGCAATTTGGCTTGTTTTTGCCCGATACCGTGACAGTTTACCCAAACGCAGATTTACCGATGACAAAGGCAATCCGAGGCGAAGCCGTTGACGACGTAGAGATGTTTACTCGTCATCCTGGTATGCCGGAAGGTTTATGGGTAAAAGTTAATGGCAGAACCCTGAAAGACGAAAACGGTGTCCTCAAAGGCGGAGCGATTGTTTGTCGCAACGTCACCAGCGACAAGCAAGCCCAAGAACGCCTGCAACAACTAGCTAAGGAGCAGGAACGCCTGCTGCAAGAACTGAAAAACCGGCAAAATGCCCTTGATGAATCAGCGATTGTCAGCGAAACTGACTTAAAAGGAAACATTACCTATGTCAATGACAAGTTTTGCCAAATCTCTGGATACAGCCGGGAAGAACTAATTGGACAAAACCATCGCATCATCAACTCTAACTATCATCCTAAATCCTTTTTCCAAGACTTCTGGGCTAACATTTCTCGTGGCGGCGTGTGGAAAGGAGAGATCAAAAATAAGCGTAAAGATGGTTCTTTTTATTGGGTTGACACTACAGTTTCCCCCATCTTTGACACCAATGGCAATATTGTCAAATATATCGGGATTCGCTTCGACATTACCCAGCAAAAAGAAGCGGCTGAGCGCCTGATAAAATTAGCAGAAGAGCGAAAAGCAGAGGCAGATTCTTTAACTCAACAAGTCGTCAAGCTTTTGGGTGAAATTAAGGGCGCAGCCAAGGGAGATTTAACTGTTAAAGCTCAAGTCACCAACGACATCTTAGGAGCATTAGCAGACTCTTTCAACTACCTTGTCGCCTCTTTGCGGAAAGTGGTCATTAATATCCAAGATGCAGCCGCACAAGCCAATCAAGCCACAACTGCATCGATTGGTAACACCAACGAACTAGCACAGCAAGCTCGCACCCAAGCCTTGCAAATTGAGTCCACCTTAAAACAACTTGAGCGGATGCTCAACTCGATTAAAGATGTCTCAGATGCTGCAAAACGAGCCGAACAAGTGGCACAGCAAGCTGCTACGACAGCGGAAATGGGAGGACAAGCGGTAGACCGCACGGTTGATGGAATTAATGAACTCCGCCAAACCATTGCCGAAACTTCAAAAATGATGAAACGTTTAGGCGAAGGGTCGCAACAAATTGGCAAAATTGTCACATCTATTTCTCAAATTGCTTCTCAAACAAACTTGCTAGCATTAAATGCGACAATTGAAGCAGCACGCGCCGGAGAACAAGGGCAAGGCTTCGCAGTCGTAGCAGAGGAAGTTCGCAAGCTAGCAGAACGCTCTGCCTCAGCAACCGAAGAAATATCGGAGATTGTGAAAACAATTCAAGATGAAATTAGTCGGGTGATGAGGGCTATGGAATCTGGTACTCAACAAGTTGTTGAAGGAACGCATATTGCCGCAGCCGCTAAGACGAATCTGATTGCGATTATTGAAGTCAGCCGCGAAATTAATGCTTTGGTGCAAAATATTACTCGTGCTGCTCAAAAGCAGACAATTTCGGCAGAAGAAATTGCCGGGAGTGTCAAACAGGTGAGCGCGATTTCTACGAATACTGCCCAAAAAGCAGAAGACGTAACTAATTCGCTTGATGGGTTAGCTGTTGTTGTGAATAAGCTCCAAAGTTCAGTGACAAACTTCCGTTCGCAATGAGCAGTCAGAGATTTTTCATTTCCAGAGGTAGGGGCTTTTTCTGTGCTGTGCCCCTCCCAAAGGGTAATTTTTAGCTAAAGGCTGGCTGCTTTCAAGGAGAAGAATATGAATTCGGATGATTTTAATGAATTAATCGGTATTTTTGTAACCGAAACTCAAGAATTTCTCCAAGCACTAGAAGCCAATCTTTTAGTGATAGAAAGCAGTAGTGAAGTTGAAGCGCGATCGCAAGCTGTTAACAACCTATTTCGAGTTGCCCACTCGATAAAAGGTTCGGCTTTGATGTTTGGTTTTGAAACCTTATCAACAGCGGCTCATTGCTTGGAAGATGGCTTTGCAATTCTGCGCGATCGCGCCGATTTATCCCAAATCAATCCAACGACGATTACCGCTTTACTACAAGGGGTCGATCTCCTGAGAACCATTGCTAACCAAGTCTGTCAGCCGGAAGGCAAAGATAATGTAGAGACGGTGCAGGCAACCTCTTTAGCTGAAGTGGAAGCGATCGCCCAAATTCTAGCCCAGCTAGAAACTCAGTATACCAAACCGACTGCTTCCAGTAATGTTACTCTTAACAGTCGGGCGAACCTGCAAACTATTAAAAAGATTTTTGAACAAGATTTACTTCCCGTTTTCAACCATCTGGAAACGGAACTTTCTCAAGTTAAATCAGAAACTCTAGATCGAACAGTTGCGACTCTCAACCAAATTTATTACCAACTTTCAGGGGTAGCCGGGATGCTGCAACTGTCAGAATTTGGGCAAATTGCTGAGTATTTGAGAGCTTTAATTGATACCCCCCATCTGAGTGTAGAACTTCTCCAAAAACAGGGATGGGAAATTGCCCAAAACTTGCAATCTGCCCGCACTCAGCTATTGCAAGGAGAAGCCATTACTATACAACTCTTGAATAGGACTGAGGAGAAAGGACTGAGGACTGAGGAGAAAGGACTGAGGACTGAGGAGAAAGGACTGAGGACTGAGGAGAAAGGACTGAGGACTGAGGAGAAAGGACTGAGGACTGAGGAGAAAGGACTGAGGACTGAGGAGAAAGGACTGAGGGACTGAGGAACCAGATGTCTCCACTCAAGAAGTACCTAATAGGACTGAGGAGAAAGGACTGAGGACTGAGGAACCAGATGTCTCCACTCAAGAAGTACCTAATAGGACTGAGGGGAAAGGACTCAGGACTGAGGAACCAGCAGTCTCCACTCAAGAAGTACCAGTTGAGGATTCCTCTACACCTTTCTCATCAGCCCTCAGCCCTCAGTCCTCAGCCCTCAGCCCTCAATCCTCAGCCCTCAGTCCTCAGTCCTCAGTCCTCAGCCCTCAGCCCTCAGCCCTCAGCCCTCAGTCCTCAGCCCTCAGCCCTCAGTCCTCAGCCCTCAGCCCTCAACCCTCAGTCCTCAGCCCTCAGTCCTCAGCCCTCAGCCCTCATCCCTCATCTGTTTCTTCCTCCACAGGTTGGCAACGCCCGACGATTCGCGTAGACCTAGAACGCCTAAGTGAATTGGTGAATTTGGTGGGCGAATTAGTGATTAACCGGACAAATTTGGAACTACAAGAAGTTCAACTACGCACTGAAGCGAAACGCATTCGGAAGAGTATTGTAGCTTTAAATCAATTTGGAAGTCAGCTTAGAGAAGAGTATGACCGCCTTAGCACTGAAAATAGCAAAAGCGATCGCGTAAAAACCACAATTGCTTTTACTAAATCTTTGCCTTCGACCTTCGACTTATTGGAATTAGATCAATATACAGAATTTCACTCCACCGCTCAATCTGTTATTGAAACTACCGAAGCGATCGCGCTTTCGGGAACTAAAATTGACGAAATAGCGGTGAAATTTGAACGCAGCACCGATCAACTACGCCGCATCACCGACCAATTGCGATCGCGCGTCATGCAACTGCGGGTCGTCCCCTTTAGTCGGGCGGTCGATCACCTACCCCGCGCTTTGCGGGATCTGTGTCGCCTCCACAACAAAGAAGTCAATCTCCTCCTCCTGGGACGAGACACCACCATTGATGAAAGCCTGCTAGACGCCCTGCGCGACCCCCTAGTGCATCTGGTGCGAAATGCCTTCGATCACGGCATCGAACCACCCCAAGCCCGTCTAGCCGTTGGGAAACCCCCCAGCGGTCAAATCGAAATTGAAGCGTTTCACCAAGGCGGACAAACCATCATTACCATCACCGATGATGGACGGGGAATTGACCCGGAAGCCATCCGCGCCAAAGTCGTGGCAGGTGGCTTTGTAGCAGCCGAACAAGCCAACGAACTGTCGATTGCCGACCTCTACGAATTCCTCTTCTGGCCTGGTTTTAGCACCACCAAAGAGGTAACGGAACTCTCTGGTCGGGGGGTCGGTCTGGATGTGGTTCGCACTAATCTGCGGCAGGTACGGGGGACTGTCAAAGTAGATTCACGACCGGGCAAAGGCACTAGCTTTATCCTGAAGCTACCACTCATGCTGTCGATTAGCGACGCCTTAATGGTCAAGGCAGATCGCAATACGGTGGCAATCCCTCTAGACGCCGTAGAGGAGATTCTCCACATTCAAGGGCATCAGATTCAAATGGCTGGGACGCAAACCATGTTGTGGTGGCGAGAAGAATTTATCCGCCTGGTGCGTTTGCAAGAATTACTCCACTATAGTGTCCCCCATCCCGACGGCCCCTCTCCCGACCCAATTGCCCAGGACTATATCCCGGTAATGGTTTTAGCTGCTAGTGAAGGCGTTCTAGCTGTAGTAGTGGAACGTCTCATTGGTCAACAAGAAGTCGTGGTAAAAGCCCTACCGCTTCCTCTCTCAAAGCCTCGCGGGATCGTTGGTTGCACGATTATGGGAGATGGTCAGGTGGTGACGATTTTAGATGTGGACGATCTAATCGGGCAATTTTATACTCAAAGCGGCACAACAATTTCAGTTGATAATAAATCAGATTTGGGGATGCGGCATGGCACGCCACTACTTGCCCCGACAGGAAGTTCTCAACCCCAAGTTTTGGTCGTCGATGACTCTTACACCATCCGGCAGTTACTCTCGCTGACGCTAATTCGCGCCCGTTACCGAGTCGCGCAAGCCAAAGATGGTCAAGACGCTTTATCTAAATTAGAGGAAGGTTTAAACTGCGATTTAATCATTGCCGATATTGAAATGCCCCGGATGGACGGATTTGAACTACTGCGAAATCTGAAATCTCATCCTCAATGGGTTTCTATTCCCGTTGCCATGTTGACTTCTCGTAGTGGGTTCAAACATCGCCAGATGGCATTAGAGTTAGGAGCGATTCAATACTTTACTAAACCCTACAACGAGGTTCAGTTATTAGAAGCGATCGCTAAATTAATTAAACATTAAAAAACTTATGAATCGCCGATTTCGGGCTAAACCCCTAGTTTCAACTCGTATTTCCAAGCAGAAACTGGTTTCCTTTCAGATGGGAAGCGAACAGTACGCGATCGCAATTGACCGAGTTCAGCGCGTTCTCAAAGCATTTACACCCCACACTGCCCTAACCAATGGTCGCCGGTTAATGGAATATGAACAGGAAGCGATCGCTCTTATCGATCTATCAGCCCTATTTCTAAAATGCCACGAGACAGACTACCACTATCTAATTGTCTGCACCCTCAAGCAAAAAGAAAAATTAGGCATTCCCGTCTCTGAAATGCCAAAAATCTTGGAGGTATCAGAAGACAAATTTGATGAAATTCCAGCTTTTTATCAACACGAAGATTTACCCGCCGCCATTGAAAAAATTATCCACGCACCTGAGGGCAATCTCGTATTTTATCTCAATTTAGATCAACTAGAAATTGGTAATCGGTAATTTCTTGTTCTCCCTAAACGATAGCAATCCTATTTGATTTGTAAACATAGCTTTTTAAACGAACCGTGTTGGGATACGCTCAGCCTCCGCTTTCTTCGCTATAGAGCGCCTAGAAAAGAGAGAAGTTTACAATCCCTGCTCGTATTGCTAAGTAGGCGAAATTAATTATTTGTAGTAGTGGTTAGCGATAGCGTAACCCATGCAGGTGTTGGGTTTCCTACGTCAACCCAACCTACGAAAATCTATAGAGGCGAAGAAAAGAGAGACGTTCACAATCCCTGCTTGTATTGCTATAGATAACTCCCCTCTCATCCAACCCCCAAGAAATCAATTTCCTGGCTAATCGCAAAAGTCGGATAAATCCGACTCAAATTCAAATTCCTTAGTCCGTTTTAACGGACTTAAGCTATTAGCCAGGAACTTAAGTTCCTGGCGGGATGACAGCGTGGCGCGACTAACTTACAGACCAGACATCACTTCTCGCGCTGCTGCCAAAGTGCGGTCAATATCTTCATCTGTGTGCGCCAGAGAAGTAAATCCAGCCTCAAACTGAGAAGGTGCCAAATACACGCCCCGCTCTAACATTCCGCGATGGAAGCGGCCAAACTTGTTTGAGTCAGACTTTTTAGCATCTTCGTAATTATGGACTGGCCCTTGAGTGAAGAACAAGCCAAACATAGCGCTGATGCTACCACCGCAAGCCGCATGACCTGTTTCCTTAGCAATTTGCAGCAACCCATCACTGAGCTTTTTGGTCATCTTGTCTAACTGTTCGTAGCTGCCTGATTTTTGCAGCAACTCCAGCGTTTTGATTCCGGCAGTCATCGCCAGAGGATTCCCCGAAAGCGTCCCGGCTTGATATACTGGCCCTGCTGGAGCAATCATCGACATAATATCTTTGCGTCCACCGTAAGCACCCACCGGCAAGCCACCGCCGATTACCTTGCCCAGAGTTGTTAAGTCAGGCGTGATGCCAAATCTCTCCTGTGCCCCACCGTAGGCAATTCGGAAGCCAGTCATCACTTCGTCAAATACGAGTAACGCGCCATTGTCTTGCGTAATCATTCGCAAGCCTTCCAGGAAACCGGCGTCAGGCGTAATAAAGCCAGCATTGCCCACCACTGGCTCTAGAATCACCCCAGCAATCTGGTCGGGGTTTTCGGCAAATAAAGCTTTGACGGCTTCCAGGTCATTGTAGGGGGCGGTGAGCGTGTTGCTGGTTGTTGTCTTGGGAACGCCTGGAGAATCCGGCAAGCCGAGGGTGGCGACGCCGGAACCGGCTTTCACCAGAAACATATCGGCGTGACCGTGATAGCAGCCTTCAAATTTAATTAACTTGTCGCGTCCGGTGAAAGCTCGCATCAGGCGCAGAACTGCCATACAAGCTTCGGTTCCGGAGTTGACAAAGCGCACCATTTCAATGCTGGGAACGGCGTCAATCACCATCTCTGCCAGCACATTTTCTAACACGGAGGGGGCACCAAAGCTGGTGCCTTTTTCCAGGGCTGCGTGCAGGGCACTAATCACTTCTGGATGGGCATGACCGCAAATCGCGGGTCCCCAGGTGCCAACGTAGTCGATATATTGGTTGCCATCGACATCCCAGATATAGGCACCTTTGACGCGGTCAAAGACGATGGGTTGTCCTCCTACCGATTTAAACGCCCGTACTGGTGAACTGACGCCTCCTGGCATCAAATTTTGAGCAGCGGCGAATATTTCTTCTGACTTGGTGGTTTTCAAATTTGTGGAAGTAATCAATGTTATCTCCTGCGTTTGATGATAAAATCTCTGCCTCAAGATAGGCGAAAGCGGCGATCGCAGAGATTATGCTGTTCAATTATCCTACTGAGGGCAATGCCCATCATGTCCTACCAAACGAATCAGGATTTACCTGTAAGTGTTCGCTCTCGCCTCTCGGAGGCAGCCCAGGAGTTATATCGGGCAGCATTCAACTCTGCGGTTCAATGGTACGGAGAGGAATCCAAGGCTCACGAGGTTGCCCTCCGCGCCGTTAGAAGTCAATCAGCCAGCCTAAATAGTATCTTTGGCAAATGCCTGGAACCGCTTCTTGCGACCTCTTATTTACTTTAGCGAACAACCCGGACGAATATCTGAGGCATCTGAACGGGTGCTGAGCAGTTGGCAGTGGCGGAGTGATATCTTGTACAAGTGACTCATTTGTACTGAAAATGCCAGCTGCTGAACCCTCTGCTTTAAGCAAATCCATCCCCATCGATCGAATCCACTATAACGAGCAGGGACTGGTGCCAGCGATCGCGCAAGATTATCTGGATGGCACGGTCTTGATGATGGCTTGGATGAACCGGGAGTCGTTACAGAAAACGCTGGAAACGGGACAAGCTTGGTATTGGAGCCGTTCTCGTGGGGAGTTATGGCATAAAGGTGCGACTTCGGGGCACTTACAAAATGTGCGAAGTCTCCGCTATGACTGCGATAGCGATGCGCTGCTGGTTAGTGTGGAACAGGTGGGAGAAATTGCCTGTCACACCGGAGAACGCAGCTGTTTTCATCAAGTAGATGGGGAAAAAGCGCCGCCTCCAGCAGATACCTTGTCGGATCTGTTTGCGACGATTTGCGATCGCCGCGACAACCCAACTGAAAGTTCCTACACCTGCAATTTATTTGCTGGTGGGGATAATAAGATTTTGAAAAAAATTGGCGAAGAGTCCGCTGAAGTGGTAATGGCTTGCAAGGATGACGACAAGGAAGCGATCGCGGGTGAGGTTGCTGACTTGTTCTATCACACTTTGGTTGCTTTAGCTCACCATCACGTCGATGTCAGAGACGTTTATCGCAAGTTGCAGGAAAGACGGCGGTAAAGAGTTTTAAACGCTCTCGGTACGCAAAGTCTTTGCGTTACTTTGCGTTACTCTCTGCGTTCTTTGCGTTTAAAATCCGATTCAAGTATTGCAAAATCGCAATTGTGATGGCTACGCTTAACGCTAAGCCCAGCCAGAAACTATGCGCCACGACTGGCGGTTGATCTAATGCCCAGCCACCCAAGGGAGGGCCAATAAAATAGCCAGCCGCCCAGCAGAGGGAGTTAATTGAAAAGTATACACCCCGCTGCGATTCGGGGGCTAAGTCTGTAATCAGGGAAGATGCAGAAGGCATATAAGAGACGGTAGCAATAGCAAATACTCCCATTGCTAAAATTGCCCACAATAGCTGGTTAGATTCAGCTACTCCTGTAAACCAAATTAAGCTAAATCCTAACCCCCAAAATAAGGCGGAAATGCACAAAGCGTAGGGATGAGTAAAGCGTTTTAGGATTCTCACTACTGGCAGTTGTAAGACAATGGCTAAGACAAGGTGCCAGGTAAATAAGGCGCTAATTGTTGTGGGTGAAAAACCTTTCCCAGACTCTCCTACGGGGATGAAATTGCTAAAGTACAGCGGCATTGTACTTTGGGTTTGAGAGATATACGTGGTGAAGATAATATTAACTAGGCAAAAAATCAACAGATAGCGATCGCGCAGTGCAATTGCCCAACTGGTTAATGCTTGTTGTTCGCGTTTTCCTGGTTTGTAAGTTTCGGCGATCGCTGCATACACTACCCCAAAGAATACTACAAACGAAATCGCATCAATCACAAATAATGCCCGATAAGCACCCGTTGTGCCAATCAATACGCCTGCAAAAACAATTCCTAGTCCCAAACCGAGACTATCTGCCAGTCGCGTTATCGCGTAAGCTTCTTTAAGTTGCTCTCCTTGGGTCAAATCTGCTACCACTGCTTCCGTGGCAGGCCAATACAAACCTAATCCCAATCCCATCAGCAAGTTACCGACTACTAAGGTGGAAAAATTGCTAGTAGCAGCTAACACTAGGGAAGCAACCGCTGAAATAGCCGCTGACAATAATAGGGTGCGGCGGCGTCCCCAAAATTGGGAATCGCAAAAAGAACCTCCGACAATATGTCCCAGTGCTTTAGAAATAGCACCACTTCCCAAAGCAAAACCTACCTGGATTGCTGATAATCCGACTTGGTTGACAAAAAATATGGGCGCATAAAACAACGTGAAGCCGGTGCCAATTCCAGAGAGAAATCGACCGATGGCAAGAATCCAGACTTGAGGATTTAGCTGCGGAATCCAGAAATGCGTGAGTTGGCGGAAAAATTTCATGGGATCGGGGAAAATTAGCGGTCTGCTATGAAGGCAATGCGGTGAACGTACTTGTGGGATATCGACTTAAATAGGGGAATTGCTTAAATTGAGCAGAATCGGTTTTTCTCAGGTGATAAAGATAGTGAAGGCTAAGGCGCGATCGCTCTCAAGCTCTAACCTCAGATAGAGAACACCCCAGCTTCTTGTCGTTACATTTGGTTACATAAGCTAAACATTGCTTAACAAACGTAGCGATAAACCCGGAGTTTCCACCATGCAAGAGACACAGAAAGTAACCCCTCCCGTCATGGACGATCGTAACGCTTGGAGATACGGCTTCACTCCCCAAGCTGAAATTTGGAACGGGCGTCTAGCTATGATCGGCTTTTTAGCCGCCACTCTGATTGAAATCTTCTCAGGTCAAGGCTTCCTGCACTTCTGGGGTCTGATTTAGAATTAATTCCCTTGCATTTCCGGCATCATGTCACCTCAAGTAATCAGCCTGGGAGTTATCAAAACGCTCCCAGGTTTTTTTATCTTCAATTGTCGCTAAGTAGTGTGGGTGAGCGATCGCTTCCCATCACGACTGATAAACTCCCATATAAGAAAATAATCCAGTAGCCAAATCCCAAGCAATGAGCAAAGTGAAGCCATTTCTATTCGTGACCGATTTAGACAATACCTTAGTAGGCGATGACGACGCCCTAGAAGAACTCAAGCGCCACCTGAGCCAGCATCGGCAACAATACGGGACAAAGATTGTTTATGTGACAGGTCGTTCCCCCACCCTCTACCAAGAACTGAAGACCAAACAGCATCTGTTAGAGCCAGATGTCTTGGTGCTGTCTGTTGGAACGGAAATTTACCGAGATGGCAGCGATACTCCAGATCCAGCCTGGGTAAAACAACTTTCTCACAACTGGGATCGTAACTTGATCGTCGCCACAACCGCTCATTTTTCTGACCTAGTTCCCCAACCGCCATCAGAACAACGCCCCTTTAAAGTTAGCTACTTCCTCTGTGAAGAAGCCGCCGTTGAAGTTCTCCCTCAGCTAGAAGATTTGTTGGAAGAACGCCAGCTAGATGTCAAGTTGATATATAGCAGTGGCAAAGACTTGGACATCTTACCTCGCGACGGCAATAAAGGAACTGCAACCGCGTTTCTGCGGCAGCAATTTCAGATACCTCCAGAACAAACCGTTGTTTGTGGTGATTCTGGCAACGATGTATCTTTCTTTCAGTCCGGCGAGGAACGAGGAATTATTGTCGGGAATGCCCAGCCAGAACTGCTAAAGTGGCATTACGCCAATCCTTCTGTCAATCGCTATTTAGCAAAAGCTGATTGCGCTGGAGGTATTCTAGAAGGTTTGAAGCATTTCGGCTTTTTAGAATGAACTTATCCTACATCCTCAACATCTTTGCATGATCGGCTATCTCAAAGGCACGGTAGCTGGCATCCAGAAAAGCACCGCCAATCGCGTCATCCTGATTCTGGAAGTCAATCAGATTGGGTACGAACTGCATATCCCACCACGCCTGGAGGCTGAGCTACCGGCGGCGGGAGAAACGGTGCAAGTTTTTACACACCAACAAGTTCGGGAAGATCAAGTCCTCCTGTATGGCTTTGCCTCCGCTGCTGAGCGGGATTTATTCCGCGCCTTAGTTAGTGTCAGCGGCATTGGTGCCAGAGGCGCGATCGCCCTCTTAGACACCTTAGGGCTGTCAGATTTAGTCCAGGCAATCGTTACTGGCAACACCCGCACCTTAGCGAAAACTCCTGGCATCGGCAGCAAAACCGCCGAACGTCTGGCGCTGGAACTGAAAACTAAACTGGCAGAGTGGCGACACTCGGCAGGGGTTACTAGCACCGCAGCTAGCCCTTCCGCTGCCATTTTAGAAGATGTGGAGATGACGCTACTGGCCTTGGGATATAGCAATAGTGAAGTGGCACAGGCGATCGCTGTCGTCAGACAGGATGCCTTGTTGGCGAAAAGCCCGAATGCGGAAGATTGGATTAGAGGCGCGATCGCTTGGTTGAGTCATTGACAGCCTCTCAGCGCGATCGTCAGGCTTGGTACAAAGCCGCGACTTCCTGTTGTCGGATATCTGAGGATTGAATTCGAGGCGCGATCGCTTGGTTGAGCTAGTAGTACACTTATTATAGAATTGCTATCTAACGCTTGCTGTAAACAGGAGTGACAGATGTGTTTGTATTTTTGCCTATAGTTTCATTTATTCTTCTAGTTATAATTTTCAAAAAACATAATGGCTGGCGCAGTTCTTTATTAGCAGCATCTGTTGTCTGGGGATTTTTATTAACAGGTATTACTGAAATATTCAGTTTATTTAAATTAATTACATTTAGTGGTTTGTTTGCAGGATGGTTATTCACAAGTATTGGATTAATTTTTATTTATATTTGGGTTAGTAAAAAAACAAGAAACATTACAAATTTAAACAAAAATACTAAGACACAACAGCTTCCGAAAATACCGCTTTTCTTGTTTTTTTTGCTAGGCAGTGTAGCTTTTATCGCTGCTACAGTTGGTTTAATTGCCTTGATAGCACCGCCCAACAATTGGGATTCTATGTCCTATCACATGGCGAGGGTCGTTCATTGGATTCAAAATCATAGCGTTTCTCATTATCCAACGAGCTATTTGCCACAGCTATACCAAAACCCTTGGGCAGAATTTACAATCATGCATTTTCAGGTTTTAAGCGGTAGCGATCGCTTTGCCAACCTTGTTCAATGGTTCAGCATGGTTGGAAGCATTATTGGGGTATCGCTAATTGCCAAGCAACTTGGAGCAGATTTGCGGGGTCAAATTTTTTCTGCCGTCGTTGCTGCAACTCTTCCGATGGGTATTCTCCAAGGCTCAAGCACCCAAAATGATTATGCAGTCACTTTTTGGTTGCTTTGTTTTGTTTACTATGTACTGTTGACGGTTAGAAACAAAAATAATCTAAATAATATATTCTTCATTGGAGCTAGCTTGGGGCTAGCTATTTTTACAAAGGGAACGGGATATATTTACGCATTTCCGTTTTGCCTTTGGTTTTTTGTATCTACCTTAAAATTTTATAAGTGGCAATCTTGGAAACCATTTTTGCTGGTTTTCTTTCTAGTATTTATTATTAATGTTGGTCATTATATGAGAAACATTGAAATATTTGGCTGGCCTTTTTTTGTACCTCCGGAATATAAGATGGAGGGGTTTAGCATTTTAACATTTATTTCAAATGTAATTAAAAATATAGGATTACACATGGCTATACCCCTGGATATAGTCAACAACGATTTAATAGAAAGAACAATCCGTTTAATCCACACAATTTTAGGTGTAGATATAAATGATCCTCGGACGACTTCTTCTCCAGAAATAGAATTTAGTATTCAAGGAGTAGCAACCTTTGAAGACAGTGCGGGTAATCCAATTCACTTTTTTCTTATAGTATTTACTATTGCTCTTTTCATAACTAGGCGTAGTTTGAGAAGACAGCGGTATCTTGTAGGTTATCTTGTCGCTGTCGTAGGTAGTTTTTTGCTATTTTGTTTGCTGATAAAATGGCAACCCTGGCAAAGTCGCCTTCATCTGTCTATTTTTCTACTTTTTTCTGCATTTAGTGGAGTAGTGCTGTCTGACAGATTGCATCATAAAATTGCCAATTATATTGCTGTTTTTATTATAGTGTCATCGCTTCTATGGGTTTTTTACAATGAATCTAGACCGATAATAGCCGATAGAAATATATTTAATACTAGCAGAATAGAACAATACTTCTCAAACCGAATAGACATTAAAGATTCTTATGTGGAAGCAGTCAATCAGATAAAATCTAAAGGTTGTAGAAATATTGGCTTATATTTGCGAACAGACGCTTGGGAATACCCGTTTTGGGTAATTTTTCATAAAACTAACACCCAACCAATTCATCTTGAACATATTAACGTTAAAAATGTATCAGCGAAAACATTAAATTTATATCCTTATAACAACTTCATTCCTTGTGCTATTCTTGCTGTGGATTTTGGGCGCACTCAAGAGATTGTTACCAAAAATGGGATTTATGTTAAAGAGTGGTCATCGGTAAATTCAAGAGATCCAGTTATTGTTTTGCTTAGGCAATAGAGGGGTCATTTAAAGAAAAGGTCAATAGCACTCACCAGACTGACACTGAACACGATCTAATTTAATTTAATTTATTTTGCGCCCTAGTCAGCGGCATTGGTGCCAGAGGCGCGATCGTCTCTCTAAAATAAGTCTGTGTAGAATGGCAGAACCCGCCTCTGAGTTCCTATAGTCGCAGAGAGATAGGTTGGGTAAACTCTAAACATAATATAGAAAAATAGAGTTCCCATCTTCCTCTGCCATGAAACTTGTCTGGAATTCCTTGGCTTTTGCGCTGGTACTTTGGTCAACTTCTCCCGCAGCAGTGCTAGCGGAACCTGCATCTCCTCCCACGGTAATCGTGACTCCCGTTCCCAAGAAGACGGAAACGACAACGCCGACTGAAAACACGGACACGGAGAAAGTCCAACCATCTGCTGAAGAAACCAAACCAGAACCCAGTCCGGAAGCAAGTGAAAAGCCGGATACCAAACCAGAATCCGATACAGATAAGGCGGAGGAGGAAAATCCGACTCCAGAAGAAATTGCTCGACAAGAGAAAATAATTGAAGCGGACAAGCTTTATTTAGGAGGACAATTCGCCGCAGCAGAAAAGCTGTACCGCGAAGCAAAAGCTCCCTTTTCTGATGCAACCGAGAAAACTGAGCGAAAAGAACCAATAACTGACGCCGACAAGTTAGCGCCAGCGGGTAGGGTGTATTGGCGCGAGGCTCAGGCGGGTTTAGAACAAAAACTGGAAAGCAAAATTTTCGTACCGCTGCAATTTTTAGTAGAGCAGTATCCTGAATTTATTCCCGGTCACGTTCAGTATGCAAAAGCGCTGCGGGATTACAATCAGGTAGAAAAATCTTTACAGGTTTTAGAACGAGCAAGCACTCTTTACCCCGCCGAACCGATGTTGCTCAAAGCAAAAATTGCAGCATACAGCCAAAATAAAAAGTGGTTGGAAGCTTCGCTGTCAGCACGTCAATTTGCGTTGCTAAATCCCAATCATCCGGAGGCTAAAGAGTTTGAAATACTGGCACAAGAGAATCTGAAACGTTATCAATCGCATTTACGCGCCGAGTTGAGAGGGAATGCGATCGCTAATGCGATTACGGGTGCTTTAAGCTATGCCTTCACCGGCAGTTTGTTTGGCCCTCTGACTGCCGTCGAAAGCGCTGCACTGATGCTGCGGGGAGAATCTGCGGTTGGTCAATCAGTGGCAAAACAAGCAAAACGCCAACTGCCACTGGTTGAAGATGAAGAGGTGTTGAATTACGTTCGGGAGATTGGAAATAAATTAGCAACGGTAGCGGGACGCCAAGATTTTGAGTATGAATTTTATGTGGTTCTAGATGACGATCTCAATGCTTTTGCTCTACCAGGAGGCAAGATTTTTGTCAATGCGGGAGCGATCGCTCGCACCCATTCTGAGGCAGAATTAGCCGGTTTACTCGCTCATGAATTATCTCATGCTGTCCTATCTCATGGGTTTCAATTAGTAACGCAAGGAAATCTTACGGCTAGCGTCACCGAATTTATTCCCTACGCGGGAGGTACTGTCACTAATCTCATCGTTTTTGACTATAGTCGCGACATGGAACGTCAGGCGGATATTCTCGGAACTCGCATTCTTAGTTCTACCGGCTATGCGGCGGATGGGATGCGGAATCTGATGGTGACGCTAAACAAGCAAGATCGCGATCGCCCGATCTTCACTTGGCTTTCCACGCACCCGATCACTGATGAGCGGACTCGCTATTTAGAAAGTTTAATTCAGAGTAACGGCTACAACCGCTATGCCTATGAAGGAGTAGCGCGGCACAACGAAATTAAGGCAAAAGTGAAAAAAATTCTAGACGAGGCGAAGAAGAAGGAAAAAGAACGCAAGCGAAAGCGCGATCGCAATTAACAATTAAGTAGGTAGACATCATTAAACTCGCGCATCTGATGTAGGGAATGGTTGAGGAACGAAACCCAACATTGACAAGGGTTTAATGGGTTACTCTCCCTTGAAGGCTAAAGCCTACACTTATACTCTAACCATCCTACAAATATTAGATCCCTCTACTTAGCTATTAGCCATGCAACGAATATTAGAACCCGAAGTCATGGACAGTTTGGAAGAAGCTGTTGAATATGACGCAATGGACTTTACAGAAATAAACGGGGCATTTGCTCAACGGGCAATTGAGCTAGGAACAACAAATGCAACTGTTCTGGATGCCGGAACCGGAACCGCTCGAATTCCTATCTTAATTGCACAGCAATGCCCTGAATGGCAAATTCTCGGCATCGATATGGCAGAATCAATGCTGCAAATTGGCAGAGAAAATGTAGAAAAAGCTGGGTTGCAAAAACAAATTATTCTGGAATTTGTTGATGCCAAGAAGTTACCTTATCAAGATGGACAATTTGATCTGGTAATTTCTAATAGCCTGTTTCACCACCTACCCAATCCACTGCCATTCTTGCAAGAACTGAAACGAGTGCTAAAGCCGCAGGGTGCTATTCTCATCCGAGATTTAATTCGTCCTCGTAGCGAGGAAATAATGAATAATTTGGTGGAAAGTATCGGTACAGAGTACAACAAACACCAAAAGATGTTATTCCGCGACTCTCTCCACGCTGCGTTTACCTTGGATGAAGTGCAGGACTTCGTGCAACAAGCTGGCTTGGAGGGTGTTACAGTTTATCGATCGAGCGATCGCCATTGGACAGCCGAACGAGCATGAGTTGAGTTTCCCTGAAGACAATTCTTCAGCCTTATTTTCTGCCATTAATCTTGAAGATGAATAAGTATTTTAACGCAAAGGTACGCTAAGGTAAACGCAAAGGTTCGCAGAGGATTATTAGCGTAATTGTACGTTAATAATTTTTTAGGAAACCTGTGCAAGTAATAATATTTTCTGAATAAAAAATTAACCGAGTGTTAATCAAAGCTTTGCCGAAGGTTGATGAACGCGGATTAAGCTGTTCTACGCATAAACGCGGAGAACACCATGTCTTTATCACGGCGGCAATTCTTCACCCTAGCAGGCACCAGTGCTGCGGGTGTTGTTTTAATGTCCCCTCTAGAAGCTCTCTATAACAAAGCAGCCAGGGGTCAATTAGTGAGTGGGGGAGGTTATGGCCCGCTGATTCCAGATTCCAACGGTTTATTAGATTTACCAAAGGGATTTCAATATCGCGCCTTCTCGCGCACCGGAGACATCATGAACGATGGCAATCCAGTGCCGGGTGGTCACGATGGTATGGGTGCTTTCCCCGGTCCCAATAACACAACTATCTTAGTTCGCAATCACGAATTAAGTCCGAATTCCACCACCCAAGTTGCCGGACTCAAATACGATAATCTCTGTAAAGGTGGCACAACAACCCTGATTGTAGGGCCGAATCGCCAACTGCAAAATCATTTTGCTTCCCTAGCAGGAACCTACCGCAACTGTGCAGGTGGGACGACTCCTTGGGGTTCGTGGATTAGCTCTGAAGAAAATACCTCGACTCCCGCTACAAACGATCCAGTTAATACGACGGGCAATGTCGAGAAACGTCACGGTTATAACTTTGAAGTTCCGGCGAATGCAAAAAGAAATGTGGTTCCTGTGCCTCTGAAAGCAATGGGGCGTTTTAACCACGAAGCAGTTGCAGTTGATCCCAAAACTGGGATTGTTTATGAAACTGAAGATAAAGGAGATAGTCTCTTCTATCGTTTCATTCCAAATCAACCGGGCAATCTTGTGGCAGGCGGTGTTTTGGAAGCTCTGAAAATTAAAGGAATGCCCCAGGCAATTACTAAAACTAATTTCCCGGTGCGTCAACCAAAAGCAGTTGAATGGGTTCGCATCGACAATCCCGATCCTGATACGGATACTGTCCGCGTCGAAGGCTTTGGTAAAGGAGCAGCCCAATTTTCACGCGGGGAAGGAATCTGGTACGGCAGCGGTGAATTTTACTTTTGCTGCACGAATGGTGGTGCTGCTAAACTAGGTCAAGTTTGGCGCTACGTTCCTGGGAAAACTGCACAAGAAGGCGGCACTCTTGAACTATTTGTTGAACCAAACAATGTAAATGTATTAGATAGTCCTGATAACATTGTTGTGGCTCCTTTTGGCGATTTGATCCTCTGTGAAGATGGCGACGACGAGCAATTTGTAGTCGGGGTGACTCCAAAGGGCGAACTCTACCAATTTGCTCGGAATGCTATCAATGATAATGAGTTCGCTGGTGCCTGTTTTTCACCTGATGGTAACACCATGTTTGTGAATATCCAAACTCCTGGCATTACTTTTGCTGTCTGGGGACCTTGGGCGAAAGGAAAATAATTAGTAATTGTTGTAGAGACGCGAAATTTCACGTCTCTACAACAATTACCAATTATCTGCAAGGTAAACATTCGTACAATAGACTAAATACACATAGCCGCCCTCATGACAAGCGCTGGCATACAATTCCTGCAAATCTGTCACAAGTTGCTGGTATGCCAACCCTTCTTTGGGGATGTACGATACACTATTTGTCCTGCCAATTAGTCCCTCTAAATCTAACTGTTGCCGGTACTCAAAAGTATGGCAGCGGACATCCGGAAAATGCGGACTGGTTAGCAGTGAAGCGACTGAAACCATCCGCTTTTCTGCTGGATGATTGTTTGATGCAATCTCAACTAAGCGGCTATAATTTGTTGTGAATTCATCGTTTTGATCGCGATCGTTCCACACCACCGCTAGTCGTCCGCTTGGCTTGAGAATGCGGCGAAATTCCAGCAACGTTGGTTCGGGATTAAACCAATGGAAAGATTGGAAGCAAGTTACTAAATCAACGGATGTGTCGGGTAAATTCGTTGCTTCTGCTGTCCCGTCACGAAACTCTACCAGCGAATGCGGTGATGCAGCTTCTCTCATCGCCGCGTTTGGTTCGATAGCGATCGCATTCACTCCACGTTGGGCTAACAAACGCGAGGAAATTCCCGTACCTGCACCCATATCTGCGGCTACCAGTTGCGACGGATTCCCCAATCCTTCTAAAATAATATCAATAGCGGCGTCTGGGTAGTTCGGTCGGTACTTGGCGTAATCTTCTGCTCGATTGGAAAATCGATTCAGTGGATTCATTGCGTGTAGCGGTGTGTCTTTTGAGTTAGTTTCTTTCATCAGTTTCACCCACTAATAAATTTAGACTATTTCCGGTATAAGCTAGGAAAAAACCATGAAAGCTTCTTTTTCTAAAATCTTCCTAGTTTATTTTTTCCTCTAAAAGGTCTGATTACTAATAAGAGAGCGAGCCTTTTTTTTGGGTGTTACGATTAGCAAAAGTTATTTGACAAAATTTCGACTCTTTATTAAAATATTTTAAGCTGGGGCATTGCTGTACATAAAAATAACTTTTTATAAACTTAATTAAACTTCTATATAAGAAATCTGGCGTTGCTGAATTAGGGTATGATAAAGCGAGCGAGCGTGCGAGCGCCAAAAAAAACACTCATTAAGATGCAATATTATGCAATGCCCTGAATGTCAGTCAACTCATATTAATAAAAATGGTCAGAAAAAAGGCAAACAAAATTATATCTGTGTCAGATGTAAGAGACAATTTATAGATGATTATCAAGCTCAAAAAGGCTACTCAGAAGAAGTTAAACGTGAATGTCTAAAAATGTATGTTAATGGTATGGGTTTTCGAGCAATTGAAAGAGTCAAAAATGTGCATCATACTACAATCATTAATTGGGTCAAACAAGTAGGAAAACTCTTGCCAGATTTTTACGATCCAGAAAGGACTCCACAAGTGGGAGAATTAGATGAATTACAAACATTTGTCGGCTCAAAAAAAACAAAACC